>CAZNBU010000044.1:0-14337 GCA_964571035.1 uncultured Planctomycetaceae bacterium
CGGCGCTTTCATGGCCTGCTTGGCATTTAGAAACCACAGGTGCACATAGGTTCACATGGATGGCAACAAAGTCTTTCTCAGATGAGTTCAAGGCGCGTAGCAACGAGATCTGGTCGATCGTGAAAGATGCCGCCTACAAAGTCGCAAACACGCTTGGCGCAGGCTACCTCGAGAAAGTCTATGAAAATGCTCTTGCGATTGAGCTACGTCGACGGGGGTTGAAAGTCGTTCAGCAGCATCAACTTACCGTGATGTATGAAGGTGAAGTTGCGGGCGTGTATGTCGTGGACATGCTTATCGAGGATTGCATTCTTGTTGAACTGAAAGCCGTGAAGGCGCTTGACTCAATTCACGAAGCAATCTCGATCAACTACGTCAAAGCAAGTCCTTTTTGGTTGATTGGATTGATCAACTTCGGCAAGCCACGAATTGATGTGAAGAGTTTCGTCGACGGGTGATGTGCGAGTATGTCCATGTATGGTTCCAAAAGCATGCCGCAAGTGAAGACACTCGACGTGCAGAAGATTCGCGCCGATTTTCCGATCCTGGCGCGTGAAGTGCATGGCAAACCGCTGGTTTACCTCGACAACGCCGCCAGCGCGCAAAAGCCTCGTTGCGTGATCGACGCCTTGCGCAACGTCTACGAGCACGAGTACGCCAACGTACACCGCGCGGCGCATGAACTGTCCGCGGCTGCCACCGACAAGTTCGAGCGGGCGCGGCGCACGGTGCAGCGCTTCATCCACGCGCCGGAAGACCGCGAGGTCATTCTCCTGCGCGGCACGACCGAGGCGGTCAACCTCGTCGCGCAGTCGTGGGGCCGCGCCAACGTTGGCGCCGGCGATGAAATCCTGATCACGGCGATGGAGCACCACTCCAACATCGTGCCGTGGCAGATGCTGTGCGAGCAGACCGGCGCGAAGCTGGTCGTGGCGCCGATGGACGAAGCCGGCACGCTGATCTTCGACGAGTACGTGAAACGGCTGTCCAAGTGCACCAAATTGGTCGGCGTCACCCACATCTCGAACGCGCTGGGCACGATCAACCCAGTGCGCGAAATCGCCGTCGAGGCAAAGAAGGTCGGCGCGCTGGTGCTGGTGGACGGCGCGCAGGCGGCGCCGCACACGCCGATTGACGTGCAGCAGCTCGGCGTCGATTTCTACGCCTTCAGTGGCCACAAGGCGTACGGCCCCAGCGGCATCGGGGCGCTGTGGGGTCGTGCAGAGCTGCTTGAAAAGATGCCGCCGTGGCAGGGCGGCGGCGAGATGATCAAGTCGGTCAAGTTCGAAAAGACCGAGTACAACGTCATCCCCCACAAGTTCGAAGCCGGCACACCCAGCATCGCCGACACCATCGCCTTCGGCACGGCGCTCGAATACCTGATGGAGATCGGCCTCGAAGCAATCGAGGCCTACGAGCACGAGCTGCTGGAGTACGCCACCGCGAAGCTGCTTGAGATCGACGGGTTGCGCATCATCGGCACCAGCCCCAGTAAGGCCGGCGTAATCAGCTTCGTTCTGGATGGCATTCACGCGGCAGACGCGGGCATGATTCTCGACCAGCAGGGCATCGCCGTGCGCGTCGGCCAGCACTGCGCCGAGCCGGTGATGGATTTCTTCAAGGTGCCGGCAACCGCGCGCGCCAGCTTTGCCTTATACAACACCAAGCAAGAAGCCGACGCGCTGGCCGCGGGAATCCGCAAGGTCCAGGAATTGTTTTCGTAGGACGCCATGACCGAACAAAACGAACACGAACCGCACCCCGAAGGCGCAGCAAAGCTGGCTGACCCCAACAAGGTCAAGCCGGTAGAGCCGCCCATCGAAGTAGACGAATCCCTGAAAAACCGGGGCGCGCCCGGCCAAGGAGCAGGAGCCCGAAGCGCAAGCGAAGGGCCGATGGCAGAGAAACCGCCGAACCTGGACAAGCTCCCCAAAGACGAGCAAGGCAACCCCCGCGACCTAACAATGGCAGAAGCCAAAGAAGTCAAAGAGGCTGTCATCGCCGAGATGAGGACGATCTTCGACCCCGAAATCCCGGTGAACATCTACGAGCTTGGCCTGGTCTACAACGTCAGCGTCGGGCTGAAGGGCGACGTGCACGTGCGCATGACACTGACTTCGCCGGCGTGCCCGGTCGCCGGGACACTACCGGGCGAAGTCGAGCAGAAGATCGCCAACCTTGCCCACGTGACGCGCTCCAAGGTCGAGCTTGTGTGGAGCCCGCAGTGGGACAAGTCCATGATGTCGGAAGCCGCCAAGCTCGAACTCAATGTGATGTAATGCGCCACGCCCAGGAAGAGGCGCTGAATCAACTGGAGCCGCTGCTCAAGCAGCTTCGCGCGCTGCCGGGCCTGCGCGAGCGCAAACGCGGCGCGTTCTATCGCGGCTCAAGCGCGTTTCTTCACTTCCACGAAGACCCAGCCGGGTTGTTCGCCGACCTCAAGGTCAGCGGCGAGTGGCAGCGCATGAAGGTTGATTCCAACGCTGAGCGCGCCTCGCTGTTGAAGGCTGCTCGTTCAGCCGTGACCTGATTCCGGAAAACCGCCACGCGACGATGCAACGAGCGCCACGGCGCAACGCGTCTTTTGTGTCACCGCGTCTTGTCAGCGGTCGCGAGAGAAAGTGAACCACGAATCTTCACGAACAAAAGTAGCAGAAGCATTCGTGGAGATTCGTGTCGATTCGTGGTTTCCGTTCTTGTGCCGCACAACGAGAGGTTCGTCGCGTCGTCGCGCTCGTGGCATCGTCGCATGCCGGTAGTTCAGACGATCTGGAAGGCAAGTTCCGGGGCTTTGCGGCGAGTGATCGCCTCTGCCACGGCGCTGCGAAGCTGGCCGGTGTGCTGGTTCAGCGCCGCGAGCAGCGCCAGCGGGTCCCCTTCTCCGTGCACACTCACCAGCAAATGATTCGCGTCCGGCGCCGGCTGTACGTCGTCAACGTAGGCTGTGAGCAGCAGGTCGTCGCCGGTTTCCGGCAGGGCGTACGTCAACGCCCGCTGAACCTGCTTGGCCAGTTGCAACGTTTTGCGATCCTGCCTTGGTTTGCGCTCCTGTCTCATGGCGGGATTGTAACGCGGGCGGGTTGCAAGTGCCGTACGGAGTGCGCGAGTCGGGCGGCGATTCTTTGATCGCGCACCCCGCCGGCAAGAATGGAACAGGCAGATCAACACGCCGCATCCTGAATTTCGGCGCACGCCGGAAATTTTCCAAAAAGTCTGCCAGCCCCTGTTTTCAGGCGTTTGCGGGCAACCATCGGCCCGCAAACAACCCCTGCATTGGCAAATCTTGTCGCCACCACGGTGTACCGTTCACGCGCGGACGGGGTTCGTGCCGGCTGGCGCCGGAACCAGTGCCCCCATCACCACGAGCCCCGTGCGCACACTGAAAGGAACGCCATGAGCTCCATCCGCGAAGACCAAGCCCTCTCCCCCCGCAAAGCCGCGGGTGCGATCAAGGTCATGCAGGACATGCGCACCATGCTGGACGACATCGCCCGCAGCGCCACGATCCTCGGCGGCACCCCGTTTGCCGGGCGCGAAACGGCGCGCGCGCTGGCGCATTCGCTCAATGTCGCGCTGCTGGAGTACGAGATCGGGCTCGCTGACCTGGGCGGCCACGACTTCGAGGTAAAGCGCTAACAAGAAGTGGACCACACCCTTGCGAGTGTGGTCCGAAGAGCATCGCCAAACAGCCTGTCGGCTACTCGTCGGTGCTCTTCTCCTTCCAGTTCTCCGTGGCTTTCTCGGCGCCGTCCGGATCGATCTTCCACTTGCCGTTTTCCTTATAGAGCGGGAAGACCCCGCGGTCGTACTCCGTCACCGTGCCGTCCGCCAGCTCGACGGTGTACTTGCCGATGGCCCACGCCTTGTTCTGGTCGTCGCTTGTCTCGACCTTCTCAAGCTCGAAGCGGGTGGATTTGACGTCCTTCCACCCCTCTTTGATCGCCTCTTCGCCTTCGCCCGCCAGGCGCTCCACGAGCAACCCGGTCACGCGCCCGACGTCGCCCGCGTTGCGGGCTTCCTGGTAGGCGTCAACCACGTCCTCGGCGGAATCGAGGTCCCCGGCGTCCAGGTTCGCGCTGGATTCAGACGGAGTTGTGTCCAGCCGCTCCTCAAGGTTCTCTTCCTTCTGGCAGGCGGCGAGGACGAGCAACCCGGCGGCGACCAGCGCCGCAATCGCAAGGTCCTGCAGGGTCTTCCAAGTGCTGTTCGAGATGATCATGACACCCTCCTTCGAAAGACATACACCAACAGAAGGCGCCCCCGCGCGGGTGGTATTCCTTTCAAAGCGCACACGGCGCACAGCGCGTGCGCAGATTTCAAATAGTCCGGAATAGTTGATCAGTTGCGCGTGATCGCAATGCGCCCGGGGTTGCCCGGCGTAACTTCGCCGATCACCGCCGCGGTCATTGCATTGTGCTTCTTCAAGCTGGCAACCATCGCGTCGCACTTATCGGCGGGCACGCTGATCACGATGCCGCCGCTGGTCTGAGCGTCGCACACCAACAGTTGCTCTTCGTGCGTGAACCCTTCCGCGAAGTCCATCCACTGCTGGAAGTACAGCCAGTTCTTCTTGGTGCCGCCGGGGAAGCACTTCTGCTTCAGCAGGTCCATCACTTCCGGCAGCACCGGGATCGCGTCGAACTTCAGCTTCATGCTGACGCCGCTGGCTTCAGCGACTTCATGCAGGTGGCCGGCTAACCCATACCCGGTGATGTCGGTGGCGGAGTTCGCTCCCACTTCAAGGATCGCCTCGCCGCCCGGCCGGTTGATGGCAGCCATCGACTGGATCGCGGCATCGATCTGCGCCTCGGTGCGCAGCTCACGCTTTACGGCTGTCGTAAGCACGCCGACGCCGATCGGCTTGGTGAGAACCAGCTTGTCGCCAGCCTTGGCGCCGCTGTTGGACATGATCTTCTGCGGGTGCACCACGCCGGTGACGCACATGCCGTACTTCGGCTCGGCGTCGTCGATCGAGTGGCCCCCCACCACGAAAATGCCCGCTTCGCCCGCCTTGTCCGATCCGCCCTTCAGGATCTGTGCCAGCACATCGTGGCCGAGTTGCGCCAGCGGGAACCCTACGATGTTCAGCGCGAACATCGGCTTGGCGCCCATGGCGTAGATGTCGGAAATCGCGTTGGCGGCGGCGATCTGCCCGAACAGATACGGGTCGTCGACAATCGGGGTGAAGAAGTCCAGCGTCTGCACCACAGCCTGCTCGTCGTTCAGCTTGTAAACGCAAGCGTCATCGGCCCACTCGTGCCCTACCAGCACGCGGGGGTCCGTCACTTTTGGCAATCCCTTCAGCACCTGCCCGAGGTCGCTAGCCGAAAGCTTGCAGCCTCACCCAGCCCCGTGGGAAAGCTGTGTCAGGCGGGGTTTGTCGTCTTTGGTCTGCGTTGTGGCCATAGGACTTTCCGGGGCACGACGCCCGTACCATACCAACAGCGCGCCCTGCCGTCACATTCCAAGGGCAGGCTCGCAAGCGCCGCGGCGGCGTCGTAAGCTGCTGCCACCCCGAAAGCGCACGCATGCGGCTATTGCTACTGGCCTGTGTACTCGGCACGGCCCTGCACGCGCAGGCTGATCCGGTCTATCCCGAGTGGCCCGTTGCACCGGATGAGCTGAAGTTTCGGGTAGAGGCGCGCACCGGATACGACACCAACGTCCGGCTTACCGACAACCGCCGCGACACCAGCCCCTATCAGCAGGGGGAAGCCGCGTTCACTTACGCGTTGACCTTGCCGTTCGGGCGTCTGTTCTGCAGCGCGCGCGGTGTCGCTCGGTTGCAGTGGCTGCACCCGGACACATCGACATGGAGCGTTGAAACGCGCGTGGGATGGGCCGACGGCGAACCGTGGCAGGACTGGTTCATCGGCGCCGACGTGGGTGTCCGGATTGATCGCAACTGGGTGTACGAGATCTACGGCCCGCGCACACGGCATGAGGAAATGCTGCGCACAGTGCTGGACCTGCGCACCTGGGGCGAAGTCTGGACCACCGGCGTGCGCCCGCGCACGGTGTGGTGGTTCGGGCTGCACGACTTTACCGAGGGGCTGGATGACGCGTCGTTCAATCCCGCCGACCTGCGCTTTCGAGATGGCC
Source organism: uncultured Planctomycetaceae bacterium (assembly GCA_964571035.1). Taxonomy (GTDB): domain Bacteria; phylum Planctomycetota; class UBA8742; order UBA2392; family UBA2392; genus JADJRK01. The sequence continues at coordinate 6,103 of CAZNBU010000044.1, forward strand.
AGCCGCCGCTGCCGTATGCCAGCCCGGACTTCTTTCGCTTCGGCGGGCTCTTGTGGGCTGCCGCGGCGCCGAGCAAGCAGATCTCCATCGGCCCGTACTTCTGGTTCGACGCGTCCAGGTTTCTTGAGCAGCGCAACGTAGTGCCGCAGGACCAGGACCCGGATTCCCGCCTCGCCTTGCAGCGCTTTCAGTTCGGCCCGCGGTTCGAGTTTTCGTTCGAGCATGTCGGCTTGGATGCCGACATGCACATCCGCATCGGCGAAACCCAGGGCGACGGCGAAGACGAGCCGCTGGACTATCTGCAACTGGGGTGGGGCGCCGGTATCTGGGTGGACTTCGGGCTGGTCGCCGGTCGCGTGCAGTTGAACAGCTGGATCCGCTACTACGAGCTGCTGTACGACGCCACGGTGATCGTGCCGGGCGGCGAATACCGCCAGCTTGAGGATCTCGTCGAAGCCGGCAGCCACGTGCTGGTCGAGTTCCGCGGGCGCCCGCTGCCGTGGCTGGAGGTCGGCGTGCGCTACGAGTGGGAAGAGTGGGCGTCAAGCCTGCCGGACTACGGATACCGCAAGCACGACATAGCCCTGCTTGCCAGCATTGAATTCTAGGGAAGCGCGCGGAGAACAGCAAAAGCGGTCTCACGCGAAGCCGCGAAGCGCCCCATCCTCCCGTCGTCCGCCAGGCTGTTGAACTGAAACCGCCAATCAAAGCGTCCCAGGCTGTAGCGTTCCATTCAGTCGCGGCGCTTGGCGTCTTCGCGTGAGACCGTCGTTGGTCTTTCTCTGCGCCCTCTGCGCGAACCCTTGTCTCGTTTTTTTGAGATGGTTTCCGGATTAGCTTGCGAAGGCGTCGGTACCCGCGCACAATGTCGTTTTGCTCGGCGTAAACCCATGCAGAAGCTGAACCATGCGACTTTTCTTCGCCGCGCTGGTGCTTTGCGCCGCCAACCTTTCCGCGCAATCGGGCATTCCGAAAGACGTCTACGCGCCTGACCAACTTGAGTTTCGCGCACGCGGATCAGTCGGGTACGACTCCAACGTAGAACTCGAACACCGCCGCGAGAAGCACAGCGAGTACCTGCAACAACTGCTGCGCGCCGGGATCGGCATTGAGTTGCCCTTCGGCCGCGTGTTCGGGTTCGGCAACGCGCTAGGCCGCGTGCAGTTGCGCGAGCCCGACGCCAGCACATGGAGTGTAAACGTCCGGGCAGGATGGGCCTTCGGAACCCCCGGCGAGATGTTCTTCGCCGGGGTCGATATCGGCGCCGGGGTGGAGCGGCAGATCGAGTACGAAATCTACGGCCCACCCACCGGCCAGGAAGACATGCGCCACGCCGAGTACGACGTGCGCGGTTGGTTCGACCTCAGCGTGTCCTTGTTGCGTCTGAGGCTTCAGTCCTGGGCCGCCATCCACGACTACTCCGACGATACCAGCGGCAGGTTCTGGGACCTGCGTTCCGTACCGCGCGTGGAGCCGCCGTTCGTGCTGCAGACAGAGCCCGGAAGCCCCGACCACTCGCGCGTCGGCGGGTACGGGTGGATCGGCGTTGAGCCGCTGGAGGGTGTCGGCGCGGGGCCGTACATCTGGGTCGAGCACACGTCGTTCCGCGATCAGCCGACCATGTCAAGGGCGGGCGTGGTGACGAACGACCGGCTTGAATACCTGCGCGTGGAGTACGGGTTGAGCATCTACGGCCGCCACGAGTTTTTTGGGATCTCGACCGACCTGTACTACCGCGATCAGGTCAGCCCCAACGAAGACGACGAGGGCGTGCTGGACTACACCGAGTACGGGTGGTCGCTTGCCGCGCAAGTCGAGATCCACCCGATCACAGCCGCGCTGGGCTGGACCCTGTGGGACCGCGAGTACAAGCGCCTCTCCACAAGCGCGCAGCCCGTGCCGCCGTTTCAACAGGCGCCGCCGGCGTCACAACTGCTGGAGGACTACTTCGACATCCACTTCGAAATCATGGGCAAGCCGGCCACCTGGGCCACAGCCGGCCTGCGCTACAAATTCACGCAGCGCCGAAGCAGCATGGACGAGCTGCAATACATCCGCAACGAAGTCGAAATGGTCTTCGAAGTCGAGTGGTAACCCAGCTCACTTGCTAACCCGCCATTCGGTCTGAAGGATCGGCGGGCGACTCCGAGGCCTGACATGGTGCACGGGCGGGGCAATCGGTGGACAACACTGTAGCCCGATCCCTTTCTCGTTCCGCGTTCCCGACCCCCCTTTTGTTCCAGGCACGCAACCGCGTGCGCGTAGGTGATTGGCAACTGATCAAGGAGGGCCACGGAGTGGCCCAGGGAACTTAGCCCACGGGTTCACCCGTGGGACCGCACGCCCAAACAAACCGTGCCCCGTAGGGGGCACAGCAGCGCCCCTTCGGGGCGCGGGGCATGAGGGACCGAAAACCCACGGGTGAACCCGTGGGCTAAGGTACCACAGCCCCTGTGGGGCTGTCCCGCGTCTGCACTTGGTGCCGCTGCGAAAGGGCCACGTGAGCCAGCCGGGTGAACCGGCCGCCTCGACAATCAGGCATAGAAGACACGGCAGTTCCACCGCGTTGGCATCCGGATTTTGGTGTGGGAGGCGCTGCGGCTGGGTATGCTGTGTGCCTGTTCGAAAATGATGCACAGGCGCGGAATGAGACCATGATGTCTCGGCGATCCAGTCTCGCGGCATTGGCAGCCATCGTGCTGGCTGCGTCCGCGCAATGCATCTCCGCGCAAGCTCTCAGCGGCACCTACACCTGCGCCAACGGTAACCCGGGCTCGGCCTTTGATTACGCCGACATTGGCGATTTCTTTAACGACCTTGAGAGTTTTGGCGTCGGTGGAGCGGTGACGCTTGATGTGTATGACGATGGCGGGCCGTTCACTTCGTCACCCACATATCAGCTAGGAGCAGACGGTACTTCACAGAGATTTCTGCGTCCGGTGGCAGGCCTTAGTGCATCGCAGACCTTGACCATTCGTGCCGCCCTAGGGGAAGCGCCGATCATTGAGGGATCAGGAGCACCTGCGCGATTGTACGGCCCCGGAGCAATTCGCTTTGACGGAGTCAGCCACACGACAGTAGATGGCCTCGAGATCCGGAATGGCCAGAATTCGGGGATAAACTGGTTTGTCGATAGTGGCAATGTGCAGCAAATTCGCATCTCGCGCTGCCGCATCCACAGCATCGCGAATGGTTCAGCGGTGTTATTGCGTACCTTTTGGACCGAACCTCGTTTCCACAACGTCACTATCGAGAACAATATGTTCTGGGGCTGTCCGGGTGGGTCGGGAGATTGGGGGGTCTTGGAAATCAACCGCTCGGGCATGGAGATTGTAGTCAGACACAACACAGTACTGACCGCCGGCTGCCACGATGCGTTCCGCTACGTTGGCCCCTCGAGCCCTTGGACGGTATTTGAGAACAACGTCGTGTACCTTCAGGGCCAGTCGGAGTATGTGATCTGGCAGGGTGGGCCGGATGTTGTCAACGTCGACGGGAATGTCTTCTACCTTGGCGCGACCGGCAAAGTTTCACCTCAGCAGCCCACCTGGGCGCAGTGGCAGGCATCCGGGAAGGATCCAAACGGTCTAAACACTGATCCCCTGCTGGAGAACATCACTCCCGGGTTTGAGGATTTGCACCTCAAACCAAACTCGCCTGCGATTGACCTGATCCAGTTTTCCGGCGTGAACATTGATGCTGACGGCGATCCTCGACCGATCGGCATTGTCTATGACTCCGGCGCTGACGAAGTGCCCAAACCCGAGATCGAAGTCGAATATGGCGCCGTCAACATCACCGATGGCGGCAGCGTCAACGTGGGCGCGGGTGTCGCCGGCGGGTCCGTGTTCACCTTCACCGTGCGCAACGTCGGCACGACAATCCTGCAGCTAACCGGCACACCGCCGGTGGTACTCGTGCCCGGCGCCAACTGCGGCCCCGGCACAGCTGTGCAGACCCAGCCCCCAATCGCCGTGACGACCACGGCTGCCGCTACGTTCTCGGTGTTCGTTGAACCGCTCGCCACCGGCCCGTTCAGTTTGCAGGTCAGTATCGACAACAACGACAACAACGAGAGCCCGTTCGACTTCACCATCACCGGCTCGGCTTACATCAACGTGCCGGCGCAGGCGAACCCCGCGCCCGGGTCAAGCCTTGCGGGGCCGGTCAACGGGCCGTTCACGCTGGTGCTGAACCCCGGGACAATCGTTCCTAACGCGCTGATCGAGCTGCGCGACGGCGAGGGCGACGCCATCACCGTCACCGCGATCACGCCGCCGCCCGCTGTGCTGGGCATCGTTGGACCCACCACGCCCGCGCCGGGACATCCGCTTACACTGGCCTGGACCGGCACAGCCGACGCGGCCAACCCGCCGGGGCCGTACACCTGGACCATCGACTTCGAGGACGCCGCCAGCGGCATCCCCAGCAGTTGCACCGTGACGATCACCATCAACGATCTGCCGCCGACGCACTCGCCGCTGGCAAGCGGCAACGGCTCGCCCGGCAACCCGTACACTGCGAGCTTCACTGAAGGTGACGGGCCCGCGGCTGGCATCGACCTGTGCAGTGTTGCGGACCCCAACACGCAGCAGACCGTCACGCTGACGTCGGTAACTCCGTCGCCCGGCAACCCGGGCGCGATCGGGTTCGACATCACGCAGGCGGGCGCGCTGCTGCACGCCGCACCCTCGGGCGTGCTGACCGCCGCCGAAGCCGGATCGCACCACTACACCGCGCAGATCAGCGACGGCGGGAACACGGCGACGATTCACATCCGGCTGGACGTGTCGGTTGTGGTGCCGCTAACGATCACCACGACAACGCTGCCAAGCGGCGACGTGGATACCCCGTACTCGGAAGTGATCCAGGCCAACGGCGGCGTAGGCGCGATCACCTTCACCGTAACCGCGGGCAGCCTGCCGGCGGGGCTTTCGCTGAACCCGCTGGGGCTGGCAACGGCGTTGCTGGACGGCACACCCACCAAGGCAGGCACAACCACCTTCACCGTGCAAGCGCAGGACACCCAGGGCCGCATCGCCACCCAGACGCTGCAACTGAAGATCAAAGACCAACCGAAGACCAACCCCAACAACAGCGGGTGCAGCGGCACGCAAACAGATTCAAGCGCCTTGGTGGCTCTGCTGCTGGCGGCGACTGGACTGATGCTGTGCCGCCGCCGTGTAGCAGCCGACCGAGATTAGGAGCTGGTCAGGGCCGGGCTACGCCGCGGTGCCTTCAACCGGCAGGCCGTGTTCGTGCCATTCGGCTATGCCGCCGCGGTAGTCCCATATGTTCTTGTACCCTAGTTTTGCGACCGCACCGGCCGCCTTCGTGGAGGCGCTTCACGAATACCCGGCTCAGTAGAAGACGAGCATGGCCTCTTTGTCGGCGGGCAGGCCCTTGCCGGCGGCTGCGTCGGGCACGGGCAGCAGCTTGGCCCCCTTGATGTGCATCGCCCCGTAGCTGCCGGGGCCGCGGTTGTCGTACACCTCATCGACCTTGCCGGCCTCCAGGGCCGCCTTCAGGTCGTCGATCTCGATCACACGTACCATCGCGTTCCTCCGTGGGTACAACGGCGTTTCCGGCCCGATTATTCGGCCCGCGCGGCGGCTGGCTTGCTCGCGACACCTTAGTATGCTTCGCAACCTCGCGGACGGTGGATTTCATATCGTCAGCATCTAAGATGCCGAGAGCGCCCAATTTGAGGGCGGATTTTGACCGGGAGTATCGATGCCTGATCCGAACGAGAAGTGGGAAGATAACGTGCCCGGCGGGTGGTACGTGGACAAGAGTTGCATCTTCTGCGGCCTCTGCCCGCAGCTTGCGCCCAACAACTTTCGTGAGTCCGAAGACGGCACCCACGACCTTGTGTACAAGCAGCCTGACACCGACGAAGAAAAGGCGCAGTGCGAAGACGCCGCGGCCCAGTGCCCAGTGCAGGCCATTGGCGCCGACGGATAGTCGCTGAGCAGTCTCATCAACACCCGGCCTCGCGCCGGGTGTTTTTTTTTTGCGCCCACGTGCCCTTGCTAATTTGACCAAAGATTTGAAAATCAAATGACGATTCAAATCGAGTCCCGGAGGCGCACCCTATGGAAACAACCCGCGTGGAAGCCTGGCCGGAGAACGTCCCCGGCACCTACTACATCGACAAGACCTGCATCAACTGCGGGCTGTGCCCGGCGCTGGCGCCTGACGTATTTGTCGAATCCGAAGACGCCACCCACAGCTACACCTACCAGCAGCCGCAGACGCCGGCGCAGGTTGAATCGGCTGAGGACGCGGTGGCGCAGTGCCCCACCGCCTCGGTGCGCAACGACGGGTAGCGCCCCCTTCATCGGGTGGGCCGCGCCGCGTACCTTGCGGCGATGACCGCCATGGACACGTCGAGCGTCACACTGGAGCAGATCCCGCGCACGCAGGATCGCCAGTACGACTTTCAGGCGCTCTTCGGCAACAGCAACCCCGTTGAGCTGGAACTCGGCATCGGCAAGGGGCGCTTTCTCATCCAGCAGGCTGAGACACGCCCCGACACAAACTTCGTCGGTGTCGAATGGGCAAGCCGCTACTACCGCCTGGTGGCTGAGCGCGCCGCGAAGCGAGGGCTGGGCAACTTTCGCGTGCTGCGCGACGACGCCGCGCACGTGGTGACCGACACGCTGGCCGCGCAGTCCATTGACGCGCTGCACATCTACTTTCCCGACCCTTGGCCCAAAGCCAAGCACAACAAGCGCCGCCTGATCCAGCCACCATTCGCGCAGGCCGCCGCGCAGGCGCTCAAGGACGGCGGCAGGGTCTGCCTGGCGACAGACCACGAGGACTACGCCGTGCAGATGGAAGCCGTGTTCAAGGCGACCGCCGACTTCGCGCAGACATTCCGGGCAATCGGCGAGCAGGCGCCCGAGGGGGTCACCAACTGGGAGGTCCGCTTCCGCCGAGAGGGCAAGACCATCCACAAGTTCGAGTTTTCGCGGGTGCCGCGCAGCGTCCGATAACCTTGCACTTCCGCCACACGCGGCTATAACCCGTAGTTGACCCCGTTTTCCCTTCCTGCCACAATCCGTGGTTCGGAATGCCCCTTCCGTGCTGGCAACCCGTGCAACCCCTCTGGGAGCAGATTGATGCGTTGGACGATTTTAGCCGTCCCGGCCTTGTGCCTGCTGATTGCTGGATGTCAGCAGAACAATAATGACGAGATCCTGAAGAAACTCGCCGAGCTGGAAGCCAAACAGAAGCAGGGCAACGATGACGCCTTCAAGACCTGGCTTATGAGCCAGGGCAACGGCGGCGGGATGGATAACCGCGTCTTCACCACCTTCCGCGACGACATGAAGGCGGAACTGGAGAAGATCAGCCAGTCGATCAAGGACACCCGCAGCGACAACAAGAAGCAGATCGACGATCTGGACACCCGCATCCAGAAGATCGGCAACATCGAAGCCAACATCGGCAGCCTCAAGACGATGGTCGAGTCGCTGGAAAGCAAGGTGAAGGCGGTCGATCCCAACGAGGCGCTAAAGCTTCACAAGGACCTGTTCACCAAGGAATTCGAGCTGCAGGCTGAGCAAAAGGCCCACCAGGCGGCGCTCAAGACAATCGAGGACCTCAAGTCGCAGCTTGCAAGCGTGCAGAAAGAACTCGACGACACCAAGCAGCAGATTGTCGGGTTGACCGGCGAAGACATCTCCAAGCACCCGCAGTACCGCGAGGTCAAGCGCGCCCTGGCCGAAGCCGAGGGCGAGCGCGACCGCGCCCGCAGCGACTACGATTCGTTGAAGCAGCAGTACGACGCGCTTGTCGAGCAGATGCGCACCGGCAGCGGCAACGTGCCCAAGGACCCGACGGCCGTGGCCCTCGAGGGCGAGTACGACTTCGTGGGTGAAGTGGACACCATCAGCCTCATGCGCAGCACGGGCCAGAACGTGATGATCGTGACCGTCAAGAAGGGCCGCATCCCGCCCATCAACGCCGAGGTCATGGTGCTGGACGCCCGCAACAACCGGCTGTGCTCAGCCAAGGTCATGCAGCACTACCACGAAGGCGACAACAACCCGAACCTGCCGGTCAAGGAACTGGGTTGCCAGACTATTGATGCCCAGACCACCAAGCCGCCCAACAAGGGCGACACCATCGTCTGGAAAGAGCCCACGGATACGGCGAAACCGGCTGGCGACCCCAAGGGCAACGCGGGCGGGGTATAAGGTCACCCGGCAGGCAATTCATCCGTAAATG
>CAZNBU010000045.1:0-4533 GCA_964571035.1 uncultured Planctomycetaceae bacterium
CTATGCTCGCTCGTGTGATTGGCGCATTGGCGCTGGTTTGTGCGGTCGGTCTTGTGTTGCCTCGCGCGCAGGACGCTCCCGCGCCCGCTACGCAGGATACGCGCATCGGCGACTGGGTGTTCGCCATGCCCAAGGGGATGAAGGTCGTCGCCTCGGGTACCGACGGCATGCCGGCACTGCGGCCCGGGTGCTCGCCCGATTCACAGGTTTCCGAGGCGGTGCCGCGCGACACCGTCAAGATCGAAGGCCGCTTCTGCAAATGGTTCGGCGAGCAATGGGCGGCCGTCAAATCCGCCTGGACGTGGGAGCGCGTCTCCGAGCCGGCTGGCACACCCAGCGCGCGCAAGTACGACATGCTGGTAGCGGGCGGGCGCGGCAAGGCGAACGCAAGCGGGGAAGATCGCGTCGTGCTGCTCGCGGGCCTGCACAAGGCGGGCCGCGCCGCGACGCTGCTGTTCGCCAGCAACGATTTTGAGCGCATGGACGAGATTGTGCTTGAGCTGGATGCCGTGCTCGGGTCAACGACGTTCGCCTCGCTGCGCGCCGAGGGCGAACCCGCTCCCGCGATCAAACTGCACATCGATGCCCGCGTGACGCCGTCGTTCCTGTGGGACAAGCAACCCGAGTGGCCCAAGGGCGACTATCCACTGGAGGGCGTGTGGGCGTACAACAGCCTCGAGCCCACGTACGTCTACGGCGGCGGGTGGAGTGTGCGCATGCGCTGGCACTACCTGATCTTTTTCCGCGACGGCCGCGCGCTGCGCCGCATGCCGCCGGAGGGGCTGCACAGCTTCAGCTTCGACTGGTGGAAGCCGCAAATGCTTGACTACTGCGGCACCTACAAAATGAAAGGCGACGCGGTCGAAATCATCTGGGAGATGCGCGACGGCCAGACGCACAAGCAGACGGTGACGCGCGCCGGCGACGACCTGAAGGATCACGGCCGCGTCTTCCGCAAGCCGCCGCGCGACGGTGCGAAGCTGCAAGGCCGCTACCTCACCGGCATCCGCAACAAGAAGGACGCCGAGGGCGTGCCCTGCATGACGTTCCGCGAAGATGGCACGTTTACCGACGAGGGCATGTTGTGGATGTTCAACACCTCGTGGTGGTGCGGCGGCGACTACTGGCTGAACGACGGCAAGAACCCGGCCGGCGGCAAAGGCACGTGGCGGGTAGCCGACTGGACGCTGGAGCTGATCTACGAAGACGGCCGCAAGCGCCGCTTCGGTTTCCACCTCGACCCAGCCAACCCAACCGACGCCAAGGTGTTATCAGTAAACGGCCAACTCATCTCGCGGCATGACTGACAATTTACACGGTGGCGCCCAGCGACTACGTTGACGGCAGGGATGGCCGAGTGGCGGAATGGCAGACGCTGGGGACTTAAAATCCCTTGAGGGGTTTCCCTCGTGCCGGTTCGAGTCCGGCCTCGGCCACCAACACGACGCGCGGGTGTGCGTGCCGAAAGCAAAAGACCCCCGCGTGGCGGGGGTCTTTGCCGGCTGGAGTTTTGTTTTCCGTCGCAGTGCGCCGGAAAACAAGCGTCGCTTGCGCGACCTCCAGCCTGAGGTTTTGTGCAGGTGGCCTGCGTTGTGGGGACAGCCCCCCACTTTGCGCTTCCGGAGCGGCTATTCTCCGGATGCGGCGCGGGTTTCCCCGCGGGGCGATTGTGCGCGTCGACAGCGCAAGAGCCCGGTCAATGTTTGAGAGGGTTTCCCCTTCATCCACCTGCGCGAGTCACCCCGCGCCGACCTGACCCCGGAAGTTCCTGTAGCAGAGGAGCTCCCGCAACCCGGTGCTGCATCACCGCACTGCACGAGAGGAACTGTATCCCGCGCAAAAGCAGAATCCAGCAGTGTCGGTCTATAGTTGAAATGGTGATAAGTTTGCGCTTGCTGACATACTGCGACGGACCAACCCGTCGGACCCACATATGCGCGCACGTTTTCTTAAGGAGGTTGCAGCCGCCGGTTTGCCGCACGCCGGGGACTCGTCACGCGTCTCCGAGACCCTGATTCAAGCACTTCCGGAGCCCGCGCAGAGATTCATGCGCTTCATGGGTGTGCCGGGGCGCTCCCGCGACTGGTCGTTTCGCGCGCACTGGCGCGGACGCTTTCGCATGAAGCCGGAGTCTTGGTTGCCGTGCGAGATCCTGCAGTACAACTTTGCCGCGCCGATCACGCGCATTTTCCACATGCGGGTGCGCATCGCGGGTGTGCTGCCCGTAGTCGCGCGGGACATGTATGTCGCAGGGCGCGGGAGCCTGCGTGCGAAGCTGTTGGGCTTGCTCACCGTTGCCGAAGAAAGCGGCGACGAGATTGACGCCGGCGAGCTGGTTACGTGGCTGAACGATGCCGTGTTGCTCGCGCCGTCGATGCTGATGAGTCCGCAGGTGAAAACTTCGCCGGTGGACAAGAGCTCGTTTGACGTGGCCGTGACCGACAGCGGGCGCACCGTGTCGGCGCGCGTTTCGGTCGATGACGACGGTAGACTGACCGAGTTCAGCACCACGGATCGCTTCTGGAAGCCGCCGTCGGATCCGAACGGGCCATGGCAGCGCTGCCGGTGGACTACGCCCGTGGACGGGTGGCAACTCGTCGGGCATCGCCAACTTCCAGCCCGCGGCAAGGCGGTGTGGAACGCCGACGACGGCCCGTATCCCTACGCTGAGATCGTGTTCGCGCCGGATGGTATCGAGTACAACGTTGCGCCATGACGGGCACTGCGCATTCGCCCGCCGCGCCCTACACTGCCGCGATGAAACTTCGCACTTCCGGCAAGGCTGTGATCGTGAATGAGGGGCGCGTGCTGCTTACGCGCTGTGTTGACGGCACGGGCGAGTGGTATTGCTGTCCCGGCGGCGGCCAACATCCGGGCGAGACGCTGGCTGAGACGGTGCGGCGCGAGTGCTTGGAAGAAACGGGCGCGGTGGTCGGCGTAGGAGAGATGTTCTGTGTGCTGGAATGGCACGATACGCCCACTGCGACGCACTCGGTTGAGTCGTACTTTCTATGCACGCTTCAACCCGGCAGCAATATCGGCAACGGCGCTGAGCCCGACAGCATGCAGGTCGGCGTCGACTGGATTCCTGTTGCCGAAATCGGCGGCGTTGATCTGCGGCCTGGCGAGCTGAAGCCGTTGATCGCCGGTATGCCGGGGTTTCGCTATCTCGGCCTAGTCGGCGGGATCCGCGTGAGGGGTGCATAGGACGTCAGGCCGGGGTGCGAACCCCGGCCCTTGGTTCTGGCGCGCTGTGTCCACAGCCAGCACGCGAACGATTGCGCGAGCGAGCACGCCATAGAACGGCCGGCCTGACGATGTGTCGTGCGCGGTTAATGCGGGCAGGATGCCCGCGCTCCTACTGCACAATATTCAAGTGCCTCGGCCAGTGCGCAGATCGATTGGCTCGACGGACGGCACGCCGCCGCGTTCGATGCGGCGTCGCAGGTCTTCGAGCTTGTCGTTGGCGCTGCGCTCGAGGGTGCTGGCGTGTACCGGCGGGCGGCCCCAGAGGATGCGTGTGGCCGGCGGGTGACTTGAACCGGCTACGAGGACTACGCCGCCTTCGGTTGCGTACATGACTCGGCCGCGCTCGTCGGCGTGTTCGGGCACTCCGACAATGTCGATGATGTCGATTGGCAGCGCTCGGTCCAGCTCGGCTTTGCGCACGACGCGCTCCATGCTCAGCGCAGCTGCGATCTGCTCGCTCTGCCAAACGATGCCGGGCGCAGGGCGGTTGCCACGCACGCCGCGCAGCAGGCGGAGCGGATGGGCAAGCTGCGCGCGGAAATCCTCGAACGCGCTGCCTTCCAGCGGGATGCTCAGCGGCAGGACGACGCTTTCGCCGTCCACCAGCGCGTAGTCTTCTCCGGTCTGCACCAGCAGCGCCGGTGTGCGCACTTCAATCAGTGGCAGCAGGCGTGAGTGCGTTTCGGGCCCTGTCGGGAAGCGGCGCTCGATGCGCACTACGCTGCGCACCCAGGCGTTGCGCTCAAGTCGGTCGGTAACCGCCGCCATTACATCGTTGTCGAACGCGCTGGTCGGCTCCAGGTCGGCGAGGTCGGCGCGCAGCTCATCCTCAATCTCCGCCTTCAGGCGGTCGGCAAGGCTGCCCTTGGCCCACGTGGGCTGCGCCGAAAGCTCAATGCGGCCGGGGTCGACCGAGTAGCGCGGCGTGTCCTGCAAGTTGTCCAGCATCACCCAGCTCAACGCAGCCAGCACCAGCAACCCGGCAACTACGCCGGCGATGCGGCGCACGCCGCGGCTGTGCCACATCCAATTGCCCGCGCGTGCAAGCAGTGGGTTCAGCGGGGCGAGCATTGCCACCAGCGCCGCGATCGCAGCGCCGGCCACCGCGACAACGCGTTTGCCCGGGCCGCCGCCGAGAGTGCGTGAGCGGGTGCGCGGCTTGGCCTTGGTAACCTTGCGTGTGCGGCGGCGGGACATGGTCTCTCCTATGCGGCAATGACGCGCATGATCCGGCTGCTGGCGGAGCGGCGCTTGTCGAGGCTGACGTCCACCATCTCCTGCACG
>CAZNBU010000045.1:4543-14303 GCA_964571035.1 uncultured Planctomycetaceae bacterium
ACGCCGTCCGCGGCTGCGGCTTTGGGCAGCAGGCTGGTCTCGGTGAGGCCGGGCAGCGTGTTCACCTCAAGCACCCACAGGTCGCCGTTGGCGTCCATCATCAGGTCAACGCGCGAGAACCCGTGGCAGCGCAGCGCGTGGTGCGCACGGCGCGCGAAGTGCTGCGCCATCTTGGCGGTGGGGCCCGGCAACTCGGGGTTCACGATGTACTGCGTGCCCGAGCCTTTGTCGTACTTGGCCTTGAAGTCGTAGAACGGCGTGGCGGGCTTGACCTCGCACACCGGAAGCGCGCGGTTGCCGATCACGCCGACGGTCAGCTCGCGGCCGATCACGGCGCGCTCAAGCAGCACGCGGCGCGAATGCTTGAAGGCTTCCGCCAGCGCGGCATCAACGCCGTCGTTGTCGCGCACGATGCTGACGCCGATGCTGCTGCCCTGGTCAATCGGCTTGACCACCAGCGGCCACCCAAGGCGGCGAGCCATGCGGCGCAGGCGGTAGTTGGCGTCGAACTCCTCGGCCACTTCGTAGGGCGGCGTCGGCACGCGGTGGGTGAGGAACTCCGCTTTGCTGAGTTCTTTGTCCATCGCAAGCCGGCTGGCAATCGGGCCGCTGCCGGAGTAGGGGATGCCCATGGCTTCGAGGCGTTTCTGGACGGTGCCGTTTTCGCCCTCGCCGCCGTGCAGCGCGATGAATGCAAAGTCCCACCCGCCGTTTTCGAGCGTGCCCAGCGGGTCAACGCCAACGTCGAAGGGGGTCACCTTGTGGCCGACACGCTCCAACGCAGCCCAGACGGCTTCGCCGGTCTTGATGCTGATCTCGCGTTCCGAAGACGTGCCGCCAAACAGGAGGGCGATGTTGAGCATGGGCGTACTTCCAATGGTGGAAAAGAGCAGCCGCAGCGCGGCCGTGAATGTTCTATCGGGTATGGGGCGCTGGTTGCTTTAGGCGAACTGCTTGTCTCGCGCAGAGACCGCGGAGCACGCAGAGAAGGGCAACTACGGGTCTCACGCAAAGACGCGAAGGCGCAAAGAAAAGCGTTGGTGTGGAATGGCTTCAGCTATGTCGCTCACTTGCTTGCACTTCTTGGCGACCTGGCGCCTTGGCGTGAGACGCATGGCGGTGCTCTGCGCGAGGCTACAGTTTTACGTAGAGGCCGTCGAAGCGGACGGCGAGGTTGGCGCGGCTTGTGGCGAAGCGTAGTGGCGCGCCGTAGGCGTATACGCCTTCGAAGGGGCCGCCCGTTACCTTGAACGAGACAGCGAAGTCGCCGTCGGGCCAGAAGCCTTCGTCGAACATCAGGTGGCCGAGCAGCGCACCCTGGGGTGAGTAGTCCAGCAGGATCGCGGTGCCCCACGCGACGCGGCCACCGACGGGGTCGTGCAGCGCGAAGTGCACGCGCTGGTTGGTCATCTCGCGCTTGAATTCGCGGCGGCAGGCGATGCGCGGGTTCTTGTTCTTGGCGATCACGTCTTCACGAGCGCTGCTTTCCTTGATGCGCTCGAGGGTGATCCGGTGGCTGGTGGACTTGGGCATGGGCATAAAACCGTTGAAGCAGGAAGTTGGAAGTTGAAGTGACATGCGACTTCAACTTCCAACTTCAACTGAAAGCTTCTAGGCGATGGTCTTGATGGCGGCCTGCTTGGCGTCGATGAAGCTGTGCTTCTTGCGCTCGCCGCCCTTGCGACCGCGGAACCCGCTGACGCGATCGTACTCTTCCAGGAAGATCTCGAGCGTGGACACGATGTTGTCCAGGTCCATGCGCGAAAGGCGGATGCTGTCGCCTTCAGCCAGCTCGACTTCGTTGTTCAGGTAGCCTTGCAGTATCCGAATCGGCTGCAGCTTCCGGAAGATGAACTCGTCGAGAGAGACTCCCTTGCCGTCCTTATCCATGACTGTTTCCTCTGCCCCTTGGGCGGTGCGGGCTTGCGCCCTGGTGTTCAGGCGGCCTGCAGCACGTTGCCCGGCCAGATTTGTACTTCCGGTTGCAGCTCAACCCCGCAGGTTTCGTACACCCGGCGCTGCACCATCTGCATCAGCGCCAGGATGTCGGCTGCGCGGGCGTCGCCGCGGTTCACGATAAAGTTGCCGTGGCGCTCGCTCACTTTGGCGCCGCCGACCGACAACCCCTTGCAACCAGCCTTGTCAATGACAAGCCCGGCACTCTGTCCTTTCGGATTCTTGAAGGTGCATCCTGCACTGAATTCCGAATAAGGCTGTGCAGCCAGCTTCTCCTGCAGGATGGTTCGGGCCCTGGCGATCAGCTCAGCCTTGTCGCCGGGGCGGCCTTCGATGACCGCCTCGATCACCACGCCCTCGCGCAGGCTGCTGCTGCGGTACCCGAAGTTGATTTCTTCGCGGTAGAGGCTTTGCAGCTCGCCGCCGGGGCTGATCCAGATGACGCGTTCAACGTAATCGGCGATTTCGCCGTAGCGCCCGCCGGCATTCATTGCCAAAGCGCCGCCGACGTTGCCAGGGATGCCCGCAAGCCCCTGCGGCCCGGCGATGCCAGCCGCAGAGCACGCGGTGACCAGCGTGCTGAGGTTCGCGCCGGCTTGCACCTGTACCTTGGTGCCGAACGGGGCAATCTTTTTCATGCCGTGCAGCGTGAGCACAACGCCGGGGATGCCGTCGTCGCTGACCAGCAGGTTGCTGCCGCCGCCCAGCACATGCAGCGGTAGGCCAGCCTCCCGCGCGGCGGCCACAGTGTCGGCAACGTCGCGCAATGTGGTGGCGTTCACGTAGAACTCCGCCGGCCCGCCAATGCGCAGGGTGGTCAGCTTCGCCAAAGGAAGACCGGGCTGCACACGGTCTCTCAGGCGCTTCGGGAATGCGTTGATGCTCATGGTTTGCTGCTCTCTTCAATTGAACTGCCAACTCTCGCAGAGGCGCAGAGAAGGGCTTTGAAACCACGGGTAAACACAGGTGAACACGGCGCGCCATGCTCGACTTGATCTGTGTTTATCTGTGTGCATCTGTGGTTCCTGTCTTGCAGTTCTCTGCGTCCCTGCGCCTCGGCGAGCGACAGCTTTTCCTCACGCCACGCTTTCGGCTGTGAACATGGGTTGGATTGCCCGCAGCCTTGCGCTGATGAATTCTCTTCTGGCCAGCAGGTCGAAGGCGATCTGGTTTACGTCGCCGGCGCCTATGAACAGCGCGGCGTCTCTGGGTGACAGCTTCATGGAGAGGTCCGCTACGATGCTGCTGAAGTCGCTGTAGGCGATCGCGTCCACATCGGCTGCGCGCAGCGCTCTTGCGAGACGGTCTTCCGGCTCGCCGGGCTGCACGCCTTCTTCGCGGGCGGCGTACGTGCGCGCAATCAGCACTCGATCGGCAAGCCGCAGGCAGGACGCGAACTCGTCAAAGAACGTGAGGATGCGCTGGTACTGGTGCGCCTGGAAGATCGCCACGATGCGGCGCTGGCCGAACGTGGTGCGCGCGGTTTCGAGCAACTGCCGCACCGCCGTGGGGTGGTGCGCGTAGTCGTCGACCAGCGGCACTCCGCCGATGCTGCCGAGCACTTCAAAGCGGCGCTTGACGCCCCCGTAGTTGCGCAATGCGGTTAGCGCCCGCGAGACCGGCACGCCGGCCCAGTTGGCCGCCGCCAGCGCGCCCAGCGCGTTGATGGCGTTCACGCGGCCGGGCACCTCCAGGATCAGCGAGCCGACTCGCATGCC
This sequence comes from uncultured Planctomycetaceae bacterium, assembly GCA_964571035.1. Lineage (GTDB taxonomy): Bacteria > Planctomycetota > UBA8742 > UBA2392 > UBA2392 > JADJRK01. The sequence continues at coordinate 8,218 of CAZNBU010000045.1, forward strand.
GCGGTAGGTGACCTCGCCGCGGGCGAACCCGCTTGACGCGTCAAGGTCGATCACGCGCCACGTGGCGGCGACGCTTTCGCCGAACCCGACCGTCTGGCAGGTCGCGCCGCGCGCGACTTCACGGCAGCGTTCGTCATCGGCGTTGTAGAACAACACGCCGCGGGAGGGCAGGCGGCGTGCGAAGTCGATAAACCCTTGTGTCAGCCCGCTCAGGTCGCCGTACACGTCCATGTGGTCAAGCTCGATGTTGTTAAGCACCACCACGCTCGGGTTCAGGCGCATGAAGCTGCGGTCGTACTCGCAGCTTTCGGCGACGAAATGAAACCCGCAACCGGCGGCGCTTGCAGCCGGCAATGTCGCGGGCTCGCCACCGACAAGCCATCCCGGCTGCTTGCCGGCTTCGTGCAGGATCTGCGCCAGCATGGCGGTCGTGGTGGTTTTGCCGTGAGTGCCTGCGATGCAAAGGTTGGTTTCGCTGCGGGTGAACTCGCCAAGCGCTTCAGAGTACTTGAGCACTCGAATGCCGCGCCCGCGCGCGGCGTGGTGCTCGACGTTGGTAGGGCGGATCGCCGCGGACGCGACCACGAGGTCGCAGTCGGCGGGCACGTGGTTGGCGTCGTGGCCGATGTGGATGTACGCGCCCGCGCCGGCAAGTTCGCGGGTCAGGTCGTTCTCGGCAATGTCGGAGCCGCTGACACGGATGCCGGCTTGCAGGGCAATTCGGGCCAAGCCGCTTACGCCGGCGCCGCCAATGCCGATGAAGTGGGCGCAACGGATGTGGGTGAGCTTCACGGTGGTCGCCTCCGGGCGCCACCGGGGGAAAACTACGCGGCGGCGCGCCTCTTTGAATCGGAAAACGGCAGCGATTCACTGAGGCCAATCTGGATCAGAATGGCGTCAAGGATGCGCGCGGATGCATCCGGTTGTGCGAGCTGGGCAGCCGCCACAGAAGCGGTTTTGAGCGCCTTTTCGGACAACAGTAGGGTTCGGACCAATTCTGCGATGCGCTGTGGCGTCAGCGCGTCCTGCGGCACAACCACGCCCGCGCCGCAACCTGCCACCCACTGAGCGTTTGCGTGCTGGTGCTGATCCGCGGCGGACGGGTAGGGGACGAGGATCATCGGCACGCCAAGACCCAGCAGCTCGCTGATGGTGCCGGAGCCGGAGCGGGTGAGCGCCAGGTCAGCCGCCGCGAACCATGTGGAGGTGTTGTGTGTGAATCCGGCGACACGATGGCGCAGGCCGGTGGGGCGCCACGCTGCACGCGCTTTTTCGACGTCGGAGTGGCCGGTCAGGTGCAGCACTTGAAAGCTGTCGGCGAGCTCAGAAAGCCCGCTCGCGGCTTCGATCGCCACGCTGTTGATTGCCTGGGCGCCCTGGCTGCCGCCCATCACCAGCAGCGTCGGCAGGGTGGGGGAGAGGCCCAACGCGCGGCGGGCGTCTTCTTTTGCTACCGGGTTCAAGAACGCCTTGCGCACCGGGTTGCCGAGTACCTCAACGGGGCACTCCAGCGGGCGCGTGAGCGGCATATGGGCGTAGCAGGCGCGCGACATGCGTGCGATGGTCCGGGTGACCTTGCCGGGAACGGCATTGCTTTCGAGCAGGAACACGGGCAGGCGCATCAGGCTTGCAGCCATGGCGCCCGGCAGCGCGGCGTACCCGCCGACGCACACCAGCGCGTCGGCTTCAAACTCGCGCAGTTTGCGGCGGGCTGCCGGGACCGCGAGCGCGGTGGTGATGACGGTAGTGGCTTTGCTGCGCAGCGTGGCGCGCGGGCGCTTGATCGGCAGCGCCGTGAATTCGTAGCCTGCATGATTGAACATGCTGCGCTCAAGATCGTTGCCGCCGCAGAGAAAGTGGACGGACTCGCGCCCGAAGCGGGCGGCGATTTCATCGGCGAACGCGATGGCGGGTGCGATGTGTCCGCCGGTTCCTCCGCCGGCGATGGCGATCCTGGGTGCATCCATGATGGCTCAGCTTTGCTTATGGGGCTGCGGGTGTGCAGGACGGACGAGGTCTGGCACACCCGCCAGCACCGATTACGGAGGACAGAACGGCCGGCTCACACAGTCGCCGCCCCAACCACCGGGAAAGGAGATTTCAACTGCAGTCGCGCGCAGAGATCGCAGAGCGCGCAGAGAACTGCTTCAGGTCATTCGTCCAAACCCTCCACATGACGCACAATTCCGTCCTTCATCGACGCAAGCCCGAAGTTCAGTACCAGGCCTACTTTACGCTTGGATAGAATGACGTGTGTCCGGAGCTGTCGAGCGTGAATCCTTGAGTTCTGTTCCACGGCTTTGCCTTCGACAATCACAACGTCTTCGACAATCATGTCGGCGCGGTACGCCACACCAAGATCGTCACCTTCCCAGTCCACGCGGATCGGTACTTCCCGGTCAACTCGAAGTCCACGCCTGCGCAGCTCTGCTGCGAGGGCAGCCATGTAGAAACTCTCCAGCAAACCGGGACCAAACAGCGAGTGAATCTTGATCGCTGCGTCGACAATGATGCCGGTGATCTCGTTGATCGTTCTAGCCATGTCCTTCTCTGCGGACTCTGCGCTCTCTGCGCGCGACTGCAGTTGCCGTTACTCACCCGCTGCCACGATTCGTCTGGCGCGGGCGCTTTTTCGTACGCTTTCAGGCAACCGTTCTCCTGCCTGTTCCTGTTGCAGCAGCGTGAAGGCTTCCTGCTCGCTTACACAGTTGCGAGCGACGCTCAGCACTACACCGGCTGCACATAGGTAAAAGAAGCAACTGCTGCCGCCGAAGCTGATGAACGGCAGCCCGATGCCCTTTGTCGGCACGCTGGCGGTCACAACTGCAATGTTGATCGCGGCTTGCAATCCGATTGCCGCCGTGACGCCAATCGCCAGCAGGCTGCCGAAGCGGTCTGATGCGCGGCGCGCGATCTTGGCCCCGAGGTACAACAGCGAGATGAAAAGCAGCAGCGTCAGCGCTGAGCCGACGAATCCTGCTTCTTCGGCGAGCACGGCAAAGATGAAGTCGGTCTCCTGCTCAGGCAGGTAGTACAACTTCTGCATGCTGTTGCCGAGGCCCTGGCCTTCCATGCCGCCGCTGCCGATGGCGATCAGCGACTGCTTCACCTGATGGCCCTTGCCCAGCGGGTCTGCGCCGGGGTCCAGAAAGACGAACAGGCGGTCCTGCACGTGCTCAAACTTGCTGTACATGACGGCGGTCGCGACCGGCAGCATCACCAGCAGCACCACGCCGAGGTGCTTAAGGCGCAACCCGCCGGCGATCAGCACGAGAAATGAACTGGCTGCGAGAAACAGGCTGGTGCCGAAATCGGGCTGCGCCATTACCAGGACGCAGTAGATGCCGGTGAACATGCACGCCGGGATGAACCCGGTGCGAAAGCTGCCAAGCTCCTTGCGCCGGACAGCCGCGAAGGCGGCAGCCGAAACCAGCAGCGCCAGCTTTGCGAAGTCGCTGGGCTGGATGCCGAACCCGCCAAAGCGCAGCCAGCGCCGCGCGCCGTTGTACTCAGTGCCGATGCCGGGGATCAGCGTAAGCACCAGCAGCGCGAGCCCCAGCAGGTACAGCGGCTTTGCGAACTTCAGCCAGAAGTTGTGGTCAATGCGCGCGATGATCGCCATGGCGACCAGGCCCGCGCCGACGAACATCAGGTGGCGCTTGATGAAGATGAAGGTGTCGGTTTCCGCGCCCGGCGCGATGCGGATCGCGCTGCTGGAAAACACCATGACGACGCCGATGCCGATCAGCGCCAGCAGGTTCAGCAGGTAGGCGTTGCGAAGGGTGTGCTGCACGCTGATACTCCCCGCATGTTTTCGGACGCGGGATGCTTCAGACTTTGGTGAAAGAGAAACCCCCGGGCGACGGCCCGGGGGTTTGGGTTAGCGAAAGTCTAGTTGCCGGGTGACGGCATGTCGGCGCGCCAAGCCGAACTATCATTGGCGCTGCCGTCATAGTTCATCGATTCAAGCTGCGTGGGTACGAGCACGAAATCACCCTGCGCCCATTCGCCGATCATGACCGCGGCGTTTTCGAAGGCCTGCGAGGCGTTGCCCCACTGCACGAAGTCCATCAACTCACCGCCGCCGCGCACCAGTGCGAGCGAGCCTTCGATGTCGCTGAGCGGCGCGAAGCTGGACGCGAACTGTTCCAGCCCGGTGTCGGCGCCCGACTGCGCGATGTGTACCAGCACGCGATCACCGCCGGCGAGCTTGAACCCGAACGGGAAGGTGTGGGCGCTGTGCCCGTCCACCAGCGTCCAACCGCCGATGTCGGCTTCGAAGCTGGTGGCGTTGAACAGCTCAACCCACTGTGCACCCGCGAGGGACACTTCCTCGATGGTGACCGGGCTGATGCTGACGGGGTACCCGTTGGGCGTGCCCGGTTTCGGTACGCGGTTGGCGTTCGGCAGGTTGGCGGGATTGGGCCCGTTGGCCTGGGGCACGGAGATGTCGCCCTCGACCGTGTTGGCGTACGAGCCACACCCCGCGGCGATCACCGCAACAGTTGCCAGGCAAAGCAGTAAGAACATCCGGCGCATAGCAGCCTCATGCACAGGGATATGCAGGGGTTCTCGCCCGGCCCCCAAAGACGCACAGGCGCGAAACTGTCTATCAGGGGGAGACTCGGAGTCTATGCAGAACACGGGTTTGGCGCAAGGAGTCAAATTCAGGTGTTGGGTCTTGGGTCTTGGGTGTTGGGTCAAAGGCAGTGGACCCAAGACCCAGCACTCGCAGTTGGACCCAAGACCCGACACCCAGCACCCGCAGTTGGACCCAACACCCAAGACCCAACACCCAGCACCGGCAGTTAATGGACCGGTCCCCGCGGCGGGGCTTGTCCTGTCGGCGCGCTGGCTTGACAGGGGCTGACCGCTGCGGGGACGCGATCGTTGTCGGATACCAATTTTTCAGACCGTCCGTGAGAGCACGCGTTTCCGGGAAACGGTCTATTCCGTTGCGCCACTGCGGCGCGATCCCGGAGCGCTAAGCTACATGGCTGGTCCTCCTTCCTCGGCGGGCTGCGGCGCTCGCCAGCGCCGTTCGCGCCGAACACGGGACTCTCGACCCCCTAGTCGAATACGCCGTCAAACGGCTTCACTTTTCCGAAGAGCTCGGTGCCGGGAGCCTGCCACTGCTCTTCGGTAATGCCGTAATCCCAGGCCTCCATGTCCTCGAGTCTCACGTATTCAGCTACCTCACCGTCCGACCAGATCGTGATCACTTCGTTGTCGTGGTTAAACCAGTTTCGTTCGTTTGCGCAGATGACGATGCGGCGGTTCTCGCCGCGGGCGCTCATCAGGTAGAACACCTCGTTGCCCTTGGGCCCGGTCCAGCTGCAGCTTGTGGGCTGCATGACAAACGCTTCCGGGTTGTCGAGCGAGCGGCGGTCCATCTCGACGTCATTGCCCGAAGCCGCAACCATCTTGGGCAGCATGTCCACCTTGAAGACGCCGTACCTGAAGCAGGCTTCCCAGAACGTCAGCCCCTTCACGTCCACCATCGGGCCCTGTTGCAGCAGGCGGTGCACGCGCTTGTCCTTGCCGTGTGAGACCATGCCAAGCTGGTTGTACAGGTCCTGCAGGGTCTTCTTGTCGAGGTCGTGGCTGGCCTGGGCCATCTTGCTGACGACAGAGGTGGCGAGCACGCTGGCGAGCAGGCCGATGATGGCGATGACGACCATCAGTTCCACAAGCGTGAACGCACGGCGGGAGAGACGCATGGAGCCTCGTTGGTTCGGGTGCATACCCGTATTGTAACCGGGGTTCCCAGAACGGGGAAACGAGGCGCCGTGATTGCTCGAAGAAGCATTGCTGATCGGCAAACCCGTCCAACCCGCTTGCAGGGCTGTCGCCGGGGCACTCAGGCTGACAAGGGGCGCTGTCGCGCCCCATGTTGGGTGAGGATCAGGATCTTGGCTGCGCATGGCTGTTAACACGAGTAACAACTAAAGGGCAGCAACGCAAGCAAACCCCGCCGCCGTGTTTGTAATCGTGGGAACAGCAGGCTCACGCAAAGTCGCGAAGCGCCCCCCTATGCGATGAACGCGAGCCGCCGAACGGGATGGTTCTGTAAACCAACTCAATTG
>CAZNBU010000046.1:0-14220 GCA_964571035.1 uncultured Planctomycetaceae bacterium
CATGAACGTTGAGGGTGTACCGTTCAAAGGCACTCTGTTCGCCGGGTGCATGATGACGAAGCAGGGCCCCAAAGTGCTCGAATACAACGTGCGCTTTGGCGACCCCGAGACCCAGTCGATCATGCTGCGCATGAAGGCTGACCTGTTTGAGGTGCTGAGCGCAACCATCGACGGCGAGCTTGACAGGGTGGAAGTCGACTGGGACCCGCGCAGTGTGGCCACGGTTGTGCTCGCCAGCGGCGGATACCCGCGCGCATACGAAAAGGGCTACGCGATCAAGGGGCTGGATCGTGAACTCGGCCCCGACGTGCAGGTGTTTCATGCCGGCACCAAGAAGGTGGAAGGTGACTGGTTCACCAACGGCGGGCGCGTGCTCAGCGTCTGCGCGCTGGGCGACGACCTGGAAGACGCTCGCCGCAAAGCCTACGCAGCCGTTGACCAGATTCGCTTCGACAAGATGATCTACCGCAAGGACATCGGTTTCCGCGGGCTGCGCAAGCCAGTCCGGTAGTTTCCCACGCAAGGAGAGAGCATGGCTGGGACAATCGCCTCACAGTCGATCCACGTGGGTGAAGGCCCCCTGACCAACATCGCCGACTTCATCATCGAAGGCGGCGTGCTGGATGACGCCACCGCGCTGCGCCTGCTGACCTTGCCCGATTCCCGCGTGTACGACCTGATGTACGCCGCATACCTCGTGAAGCGCCACTTCCAGGGCGACAAGCTGCACCGTTGCAGCATCGTCAACGCCAAGTCGGGCGCCTGCGGTGAAGACTGCAAGTTCTGCGCGCAAAGCTCATTCTACCAGAAGGACACCGGCGTCGAGACTTACCCCATCATGAACGCGGACCAGATCCTGAAGGCCGCGGACATAGCCACCGAGTACGGCAGCACCAACTTTGGCATCGTCACCGCGATCAAGGGCGTGCAGGAAGGCCCGATGCTGGACGCCATTTGCGAAGCCGTGCGCAAGATCCGCGCACAGGGCCGCATCGCGCCCGACGCGAGTTTGGGCGTGGTTTCGAAGCGCGTGCTGGAGCGGCTGAAGGAAGCGGGGTTGCAGGTGTATCACCACAATCTAGAGACCTCGCGCAGCTACTACCCGAACATCTGCACCACGCGCGATTGGAGCGAGAATTACGAGACCATCCAGCGAGCGAAGGACACCGGGTTGGGGGTGTGCTGCGGCGGCATCCTCGGCATGGGCGAGAACATCGAGCAGCGCGTCGAGCTGATGCAGCAGGTAGCGACACTCAAGCCGGATCACATCCCGCTCAACTTCCTGGTGCCGGTGGAAGGCACGCCGCTGGAAGACGTCGAGCCGCTGCGCCCGATGGATTGCCTGAAGGCGATCGCCGTCTTTCGATTGACCAATCCCACAAGCGACCTGTTCGTAGCAGGCGGCCGCGTGCAGCACCTGCGGCAACTACAGCCGTTCATCTTCATGGCTGGCGCCAACGGCATGATGGTCGGCAACTACCTCACCACGCCCGGTCGCACCAAGGAAGACGACCTGGAACTGGTTAGAGACCTCGGCCTAGAGAACTAATGACGGTGTGCGCCTGGATTGCGGGGGCAACCGGGCTGGTGGGCAGCCACCTGCTGCCGATGCTGCTGGACGACCCGCGCATCGGAACAGTCGTCAGCCTTGGCCGGCGCGAGCTCCCAAACGCTCACCGCAAGCTGGCACAGCGGGTAGTCGTCCTCGCCAACATCCCCGATGACCTTCCTCCACCCGGGTTGGCCTTTTGCTGTCTTGGCACGACAATGAAGGCTGCGGGCTCGAAGGAAGCATTCCGGCAGGTTGATCACGACTACGTTATCGAATTCGCAACAGCAGCGCGCAAAGCCGGCGCGCGCAAGTTCATCCTGGTCAGCGCCGTTGGCGCAAACGCCAATTCGAGCGTCTTCTACGTGAAGGTTAAGGGCGAGGTGGAGCAGGCTGTCTGTTCAATGGGCTTTGATGCGGTCCACCTTGCCCAGCCATCGCTGATCCGGGGCGACCGCCGCGAATCTCGCATGCTGGAGCACATCTATGGCGTGCTTTCGTACCTGTTGCTGCCCGTGCTGTTCGGCCCGTTCAAGAAGTACCGCGCGATTCACGCGCGCCGGATCGCCGGGGCTCTGCACGCAGCCGCGTTCAGCGAGGTCGAAGGCGTTCACAGGCTTCAGTACGACGCGCTAGTTCGGCTGAGCTCCTAGCCGATCACCCAGCGGAAGCCCTTGGGTGTGTCCTCCAGTTGCACACCGCGCCGCTTCAGGTCGTCGCGGATCGCGTCGGCTACGGTGAAATCCTTGGCTTTGCGGGCGGCTTGGCGGATCGCGACGAACAACTCGATCACTTCGGCGTCCATAGTTTCGATCGGCGCGAGTTCCTCGAACGCCGGCAGCATCCCGGCTTCCAGCTTCTCCCAAATTTGCTCGCGGTCCGGCGCTTCAGCCCAGTGCTTCAGGTGCTTGGCCTTTGTCCTCAACGACGCGGGTTCCACCCACGCCTGCACCGCTTCACGCGCAATCACGCCGCTGCGCTGCGATGTGTCCAGCACATCCAGCACGTCGTTGAATCCCTCCATCAGGCGCATGGCTTCCAGTGCTTCGGAGGGCGTGAGTTCCATCTGGTTGAGCTCGCCCACGAAACCGAACACGGCGGCTAGCGCGTTCGGCGTGTTCAGGTTGTCGTTCAGTGCGTCGTCGAACGCCTGCTCCGACCTGTTCACCAGGTCGATGATGCGGTCGCTGGGAGATTCCGCCGGTGCGTCCCCCACCACCTCACGCAGCCGGTCGTAGCGCGACTGCAGGCGTTCGATGCTCGCGCGTGCCTGGCCCAGCAGGTCGAACGTGAAATTCATCTGCTGCGTGTACTGGTTGCTGATCAACGCGTAACGCAACACTGACGCCGGAACGCGCCCACCCTTGAACCCCGAGGCTTCAAGCTGCTTCGCGAGTTCCGCCCGCCCCTGGCCCTGCGGGTTGAGCAGATCCTTGACCGTGAAGAACGTTCCGTCGCGCTTGCTCATCTTTCGGTCATTGACCAGCAGAAAGCGCCCGTGCACCCAGTAGCGCGCAAACGTGTTGCGTGGCGCGCCTTCGTCGGGTGCTCCATGCGGGCCGGGCACGTGGGTCCCGTACGCACCGTAGCTCTGCGCGATTTCGCATTCATGATGCGGAAAGATGTTGTCCTCACCACCGGTGTGGATGTCGATCAGCGCGCCAAGGTGCGCGCGCGACATGGCAGAGCACTCGATGTGCCACCCCGGGAACCCCGGTTTGATGCCCTTGTCCACGCCGTCCGGCAGCAACTCCTGGTAGCGCTTCCAGTCTTGCGCATGCCAGCCCTTGGGCGAGTGCGGGTCCCACTGCATCAGGTGCTTGGCGTCCACCTTCCACAGCGCGAAGTCGCGTGGATCGCGCTTCTCCTGGCGAACGCCGACGCGCGCGCCTGCCTCCAGCTCGTCAATCACCTTGCCGGACAGCTTTCCGTACTCGTCGAACTTTGCGACTTCGAAGTAGACCTCGCCCGACCCAACCACGTACGCGTAGCCCGCCGCGATCAGCCGCTGGATCGCAGCCAGCATCTCCGCAATGTGGCCGGTCGCGCGCGGGTGCAGCGCGGGGTCGTCGGCCTCCACACCCGAGTACAGCTTCAAGCGCAGCGCGCGAGCGTCTTCGACGAACTCCTTTTCAAAGTGCAACGCCACCTGGAAAGGGTCTTTGCCGAGCTTGCGCGCGGCTTCCGCAAGTTTGTCTTCACCCACCGCGTCAGCGATGTGGTCCTCGGTCATGTGCCCGACGTCGGTAATGTTCATGACGTGGCGCACCTCGTACCCGTTGCGCTCAAGCACCCGCCGCAGGACGTCAGCCATCAGGAAGCTTCGAAAGTTGCCGATGTGCGCGTAGCTGTAGACCGTGGGGCCGCACGAGTACATCGTTACGCGCTCGCCGGAGGGATCGAGCGGCTGAAACACTTCGAGAGACTTGGTGTAGGTGTTTTTGAGTTTTAACACGGACATCGCAACGCTCACCAAAAGGACACAGGCACAGACAGCATCAACCGCGCTTCAACAACACGGGCGGTTTGTCCCTTTGGTGATCTTGTCCAGGTTCGTCTGCATGTCCGGTTCCATCAGGTGTGGCGCAGCAGCACTACCGCCTGTGTTACGATGGCTTCTTTGCGGCCGACCGCGTCCATGCCCTCGTTCGTCTTCGCCTTCACATTCACGCGTCGCGTCTCAATCTCCAGCAGGCCGGCGATGCGCGCCTCCATCTGGCTTTTGTACTGCTTCAAACGAGGGGCCTGGGCGATAATGTTGCAGTCGATGTTCTCGATTTCCCACCCGCGGCGCTTAACCTGCTCAAACGTGGCTTTCAGAAGCACGCCCGAATCCGCGTCTGTGTACTTCGGATCTGTCTCCGGGTACATTTCGCCGATGTCGCCCAACCCAGCCGCCCCCAAAAGCGCGTCGGTAATCGCGTGCAGCAAACCGTCAGCGTCGGAATGGCCCTGCAGGCCCTTCTCATAAGGGATCTTGAGCCCGCCGAGCACCAGTTTCCGGCCCTCGACAAGCTGGTGGATGTCGTATCCGATGCCGATTCGCATCTACACTCCCTTGGGGTGGGATGATGCCAGCACCCCATGGAAAGGGAAGCGGTTGGCGCATCCGCCGCTGCCGGGGTAGAGTTACCGTAGCGATAAGGACCTGCAATGACTGAGCTTACGACCTTCGGCGAAGGCCATAGCGACTACGAGAAGTACATCCGCACCAAGCAACTGTACGAGCTCCAGAAAAAGCCGGACGAATGGGTCAACGAAGAAGAGCTGCTGTTTCAGGTCGTGCACCAGAGCATGGAGCTGTGGCTGAAGGTGTGCATCCAGCACCTCGAGCAGTCGATCACCTGGATGGGCAGCGACAACCTGCACGAAGCCACGCGCTTTCTGACCCGCACCAGCGAGATCCTGACGTGGCTTGCAGACAGCCTGAAGTTCCCGCGCAGCATGGCGCCGTGGGACTATCACAAGATCCGCATGGGACTGGGCAAAGGCAGCGGGCAGGAAAGCCCGACGTACCAGAGGATTCACAAGGTCACACCGCGCGTGCTGGAGGCGTTTGAAGCGCTGCTAAAGAAGCGCGGCGTAACACTGGACGAGATTCATCAGCAGCGCGGCAAGCACCAGGAACTGTACGACCTGACGTGGGCGATGGCCCAGTTCGATCAGGAGTTGCTGCACTGGAAGTATCGGCACTACAACGTCGTCAAGCGCATCATCGGCGACGCGGTCATGAGCCTGAAGGGCATACCAGCCAAGGCGCTGGAAAAGACCACCCACGAGCCGGCTTTCCCTGCGGTGTGGGCGGTCATCAACCGGACGACGGACGCGTACAACGCGAAATACCGCCCACAGGGCGGGGCTTATCAATAGGGGTCCCCCATGACAAAGAAGCTGGGTTTGATTGTTCTCTTGCTGGGTATCGCGCTGATCGTGGCGACGGCGCTCGACGCGTTCAACATGAGCACGGTCGGCGAACCCGCGCCGGGCATTGGCGGCGTCGGTAACCTCGGCAACTGGACGTTCATGCGCCTCGCGTTCCTGGCCGCCGGTGCCGTGCTTGGCATCTGGGGCGCATACGGCATGACGCGCAAAGAGAAGAAGGCCTGATTGCAGCAGACAGGAAGAGCATGCCGGACGATCCGCTACTGAAGTGGCGCGAGGAGTTTCCCATCCTCTCGCGCAAGACTTACCTGATCAACAACTCGCTGGGCGCGATGCCGCGGGCCGTTTTCGACGGCCTGCGCCACTTCGCGGACATGTGGAATGAAGACGGCGTCGTCGCATGGCACTACGACGACGGCACCGGGTGGCTTGACGACTGCGAGAAAACCGCTGACCTGATCGGTAGCGTGATCGGCGCGCCCAAGGGCAGCATGATGCTGCACCTGAACGTGGCGACGCTGACCGCGCAGGTGCTTTCCAGCATCGACTTCAGTGGCCCGCGCAACCGCATCGTTTACGACGACATGCAGTTCACCAGCCCGCATTACGTCTGCCAGGCCTGGGAGAGATACGGCGCGGTGCCGCACATGGTGAAGTCGGAAGACCGCATCGGCGTGGACGTCAACAAGCTGGTGGACGCCATCGACGAACGCACCGCGATCGTGCCGATCAGCCACGTGTACTTCCGTAGCGGGTTCCTGCAGGACGTAGGGCCTGTCATCGAAAAGGCACACAAGGTCGGCGCCAAGGTGCTGCTGGATGTTTACCAGAGCGCCGGGACGGTTCCTCTGGACGTCACAGAACTCAAGGTTGACTACGTTGTCGGCGGCAGCGTGAAGTGGGTCTGTGGCGGGCCAAACGTCTGCTATCTCTATATCCGCCCTGACCTGATGGCGTCGTACAAACCCGCACTGACCGGGTGGATCAGCCACGCGCGGCCGTTCAAGTTCGAGATGGAGTTTGAAGCGCACAAAACGGCTTGGCGCGCGGCGACCGGCACGCCGCCGGTGGTTGCGCTGTACAGCGCACGGCCGGGATACGAGATCATCAAGGCTGTCGGTGTGAACGCGATCCGCGAGAAGAGCAAGCGCATAACCGCGCATCTCGTGGCCAAGGCCCTGGAAGCCGGTTTCACGGTGAACACTCCGCGCAATCCTGAGCGCCGTGGCGGCACGGTCTGCATAGATTTCGCCAACGCGGAGAAAGCGCACTACGAGCTGATCCGCCGAGGTTTCGTGATCGACTACCGTCCGGGCGGCGGCATCCGCGTAAGCCCGCACTTCTACAACACGCTCGATGAGTGCGACGCAATCCTCGAGCAGATGAAGGAACTAAGAGTCTGAACGCGAAGCTTAAGCAAGCGCCCTGACCTAACCGACTGCGATAGCGGAACAAGGCATGAAGTCCACCTACGCCACAGAACAATTCGTGAAGCTCTTCGGCACGCTGCCAGCCAAGCGCACGCATGCTGCACCCAAGCCGGCGCCGGAATCGTCCACGATGGTCCCACCGGTCAGCGCCGCGCCGGGCGAGAAAGTCATCTACCACGTCGTGCCCCGCCGCAAGGATGCCCGCTGGAACGTGAAGAAGGAGGGCGGCGCCAAGCCGTCCGCAGTGTGCGACACCAAGGAGCAGGCGATCGAAGCCGCGCGTGGGTTCGCGCAGAACCTGCCCTGGTCGCAGGTGGTGGTCCACAAAAAGGACGGCAAGATCGCCAACGAATTCAACTATGGCACCGCACCTGCGGCACCTGCGTTGGACGCGAAGCCGGTAGGTGAGTGGGACCGGGAGCCGCCGGACGAGACGCAGGAAGAGCAGGTTCAGGATTACTAGGATTAACGCGCGGCCGGGATTGGCCGCGCCACTTCAGGTGCCCCACCCGCCCCCGCCGGGTGTGCGGATTTCGAGTGAATCGCCGGGTTCCAGACTGCCGCTGCACTTGGCAGGCAACGACTCACTCTGCCCGCTGGCCCGAATCAAGACGTTTTGGCCAGGTGCCCCGTCGGCTGCTGCCGTGCGGCCACTGGGACCTCGTCGGCGGCGCTCGGTGAGCAGTGCAAACTGCGCCTGATGCAGCGCGCGAACTCTGCGCACGACACCGTCGCCGCCGCGGTGATCCCCGGCGCCGCCGCTTCCGTCGCGGATGCTGTACTCGTCAACACGCAGCGGGTACGCGTGCTCCAGCGCCTCCACCGGCGTGTTGAGCGTGTTGGTCATGTGGCTGTGGGTTGCGCGCGCGCCCGGGCTGCGTGGTCCCCCACCGTACCCGCCGGCAATGGTCTCGTAGTACGTGAACGGGTGGCCATCCGGCCACGCGCCGCCGATCGTCACGTTGTTCATCGTCCCCTGCGCCTGCGCCGGCACCAACCCCGGCGCAGCCTGCGCCAGCGCCTTGAAACAGACGTCCACGATGCGCTGGCTTGTCTCGACGTTGCCGCCGGCGACCGCCGCCGGTCGTCTTGCATTGACGACGGTGCCTTCAGGTGCGACGACCTCAATGCAGTCAAAGCACCCGGCATTGATCGGAGGTCGCGGATCGCACAGGCAGAGCACGGCGTAGTAGGCGGCACTCTGGGTCACCGCAAGCACCGCGTTCACACCGCCACGCACCTGCGGCGCACTTCCCGTAAAATCAAAGCGCAGCCATTCGCGACTGACCGTGAGCGCGACGCGAATCGGAATGTCGGTCGTACCCATCCCGTCGTCGTCCAGAAAGTCTTCAGCCTCGTAAGTGCCGGGCTTCAGGCGTTTCAAGTTCGTACGCATCAAGCCATTGCTGTGTGCAATCAAAGCACTGCACAACGCGCGATACCGCTGCTCGCCAAAGCGATCCCAGATATCATCCAACCGGTACATGCCGCGATCACACGACGCGAACTGCGCCAAGAGATCGCCCTCACGCTCGACTGGCGTGCGGGTGTTTCGCAGGATCCAGTCCCAGACCGGCGTCAGGCAGCCTGCTTCCTCGATCTTGCAGGGCGGGATCACGAGCCCCTCCGCCATCAGATCCTGTTGCGGCGCCATGCTGCCCGGCGCGGCGCCACCGATGTCGGCGTGGTGCGCACGGTTGGCAACGTAGCCGATCAGCTTTTTGTCGGTTCTGCCATAGTAGACCGGCGCGACCATGGTGATGTCGGGCAGGTGCGTGCCGCCTTCGTACGGGTCGTTCACGACCGCATAGTCGTCCTGTCGAAGGTCAAGCCGCATAGTGGCTGCCACACTCGCGGGCATGCTGCCGAGATGCACAGGCAGGTGCGCGGCCTGGGCCAGCAGGCGGCCTTGGGGATCGAACAGCGCGCAGGAGTAGTCCTGGCGTTCCTTGATGTTGGGGCTCAACGCGGCGCGCTTCAGTGCTTCGCCCATCTCTTCGGCTGCACCGACGAGGGCGTGGTGGAGCACCGTGATGTCGGCCGCGTGCTTGCTCACTTGCGTGCCTTCCTCGTCCGAAGTGCTTTCAGCAGCATTTGCCCCGCAGTCGTGACGTTCAGCTTCCACCCCTTCTTGAGGTACAGGCAGGACGACAGCTCGGTGACGATCGCGGGGCCGCTGAGCTTCGCCCCGGCTGACAGAGTGTCGCGGTCGTAGACGGGTGCGCCGCCAGACTTTCTGTACGGCACGGGCTTACTACGACTCTTTTTTAGACTAGGCACCGCGGGCGGGTTCGTGCGTGCCTCTACACGCACTCGGACGTTCACGATCTCGGCGGCGTGTCCCTTCAGCTCGAAGTAGAACTGCTTCTCGTGCAGCGCTTCAAACCGTGCTTTCCAGTCCTTGGTCAGTGGCACGTTGAGTTCGAAACTCTGGCCGACATAGCGAACGTCTGCGCTTGCCTGAACGTCGAACGGCCCCTTCAACCCGCACTCGCGTAGTTCTGCTTTGGCGCGTTTCTCCAGTACGCCCGCAGCCGCCCTTGCCGCTCGAAACGCAGTCCAGTCTTCGGTCACAAGCAGTGTCTGAGACAAATCGCGCGAAGCCGGTGTGTGCAGCATACCGAGGGCGCACAGCAGGCCCGGCTCGCGCGGGACCAGCACGGTGTCGCTGCCGATCAATGCCGCGAGATCGCAAGCCAGCAAACCGCCCGCGCCGCCGAACGGGATCAGCGGCAACCCCGAGATCCCCCGCCGCTCAACGGTGACGCGGCGCAACGCGCGCTCGATGCCAGCCAGCGCTACTTGCAACACTGCTTTCGCCGCGGCTTTGGGTGGACCAAGCTTCAGTGCTGCCAGCGCTGCGTTAGCGGCAGGCGCATCCAGTGACAGTTCGCCGCCCAGCTTTAGATCGGATGGAATGCGGCCCAGGACCAGCAGCGCATCGGTGAGTGTGGGCAGCTTTCCGCCGCGGCCGTAGCAGGCTGGGCCGGGGTCGGCACCGGCGCTTTGCGGGCCGACATGCAGCGCGCCTCCGGCGTCAATCCAGGCGATCGATCCCCCACCCGCGCCGATGGTGTGTATGTCCAGACTCGGCGTGCGCAACGGCAACCCGGCAATCTCGGTCACCGGGCGCAGCGTCGCCTCTTTTCGCACCAGCGACACGTCCGTGCTGGTTCCGCCGACATCGAATGCGACACCGGCTTCCATGTCTTCCGCATCCAGCGCCGCACGTACCCCCGCGATACCGCCGGCTGGGCCTGACAGGGCAAGTTTGACCGGCTCAATCGCGGCGATGGGCGCGGGCAGCCAACCACCCGCCGAGTGCATCAGCACGACACGCGTCAGGGCGATGCGTTCTTTCAATCCGGCGATGTACGCTTTCAACCTCGGCAGCAAACCGGCGTTGGCGGCTGTGACCAGTGTGCGCTCATACTCGCGAAACTCCGGCGCAAGGCGCGAAGACAGCACGGCGGCGAGCCCTGCCGCTTCGAGCGCCACGCCGATCCGTTCCTCGTGCGCTCGGTTGGCGTAACTGTGCAGCAGGCAGACTGCCACGGCTTGAACGTTCGCCGCTCTCACTTGCTCGACTGCCTGCCGAATGGCGTCGTCAGTCAATTCGATTTCGACTTGTCCCTGCGGTCCCATGCGCTCGGAAACTTCAAAGCGCAACTCGCGCGGAATCAGCGGATCGCGCTGCCCCGGCTCAAGCGCGTACAGGTCTTCCGGTGCGCGATTCTGGCGGCCGATGGCGAGCACGTCCCGGGACCCTCGCGTAGTGATCAGCGCGGCACGACCGGGCTTGCCTTCCAGCAGCGCGTTAGTGGCTACGGTCGTCCCGTGGATCAACAGATCGGCGCCGCCCAGCCGCTTCAACGCTTCGGCAACCGCAACACCGGGGTCATGTGGTGTGCTGGGCACTTTGCACGTGACTAGCCGACCGTCGCGTAGCAGGACGCCGTCGGTAAACGTGCCGCCCACATCAATTGCCGCGATGGTTGTTCCGCGCGCCATTCATTGCCCGCCGACGTGCCGCCTCGCCCACGCTTCGATGATGCGCGCCACTTCTGGCGCGGCTTCGGCGCTGACCAGGTGCCCGAAGCCCTCGATTGCGTGGAGGCGGCAGTCTTGCATCTGCTGCCACGTCTGCAACTGCTGCGGGTCAGCGCACATCGTGTCGTGCGTGCCGTAGAGCACTTCGACGGGCAGCGTCAGTTCTTTCAGTAGTGCGCGCGTGTCGTGGCCCTTGAGCAGCTTCAATCGCGCCGCGAGTTCCGCATGATCAAGCTTCTCGAAGCGCTCAAGAAACTTCCGCCGATCCTCGCCTTCCAGCGTGCCGGCCAACTTCCACGAAGCCAGCCACTTTGAAACCGGCCGCAGCATCGACTTCGGCAGGACCCGCGTTGCGGTACGCCCTACCGCCGATGCGAACGGTTCAGGCTCAGTTGAAAACGTGGACAGAAGAAACACCGACTTCAGCGCGTTGGTGTGGCGCAGCACGGTCTGCTGTGCCACAGCGCCGCCGAAGCTCTCTCCGATCAACAGGCGCGTGCCAAGAAGGCGCTTGGCAACCTGGCGCGTGAGCGTCTCCCACTTTAGCGGCACCCCGACCGGATAGGAGAACACCTGCAGCTCGAATTCGCTCATGTGCTCGCTGAGCTTGTCGGCGCAGAAGCCCTCACCGTCGAGACCCGGCAGGTAGAGGATGGATCCTGTCATGAGGCGTCACCGGGCAACCGACCGGGCGCACGTTACCATCAGCTCGGCGGCTTTCGAATCGTTCAGCCCTTCGGCACTCAGCGAATCCCATGTAGAGAAGCGCAAAGCGTGGCCCAGCAGCGCCCGCAGAGGCGCTGCACTACCGCGACCGAGCTTCCATGATGCCAGCAAGTCGTCCCGGACACCCTCAGCCCACTGGCGGCCGACTCGCATGGGCTCCGCCATGGCGGGAACACGGCTCTCGTCGCGGAGCAGCAGCCGCTGCATCTCCGCGGTGCGGCGATAGAACCCGTAGATCGCTGTGAGCGCCGCTCGGGTGCGCTCGGTTGGGTCGGTGATGCCGGCCCAGATTGCGGCGTCCGGGACCGGGTTCTCTTCCATCCACAACCCGCTGCATGCAGCGAACAGCTCCTTGTCGGTCGGGAAGTGGCGATACACGGTCAGCCGTTGAACACCCGCTCGCTTTGCCACCGCGCTGATGGTCGTTTCGGCGGGTCCGAGCTCGCCGTGCAACTCCATGGTCGCTTTGGCGATGCGCCGGCGTGTTTCGGAAGCCTGGTCCGCGCGTGCCTGCTGTTTGTACTTTCGCCGTTTCATTTAGGTGATCATATCTGCTCAGTGAATAGTTGACAAGCCCATCACTCCGCGCTACTGTCATCTCATATGAGTAAACAATAGTGTTTACTGAATATAGGGACGATCATGAACTCGAAAACGACGGACATTGATGTGATAGGATTTCACGCGCCCATCCCGGGCCTCGGCATCCTGCCGGTGAACACCTTCGTAATTCACGGCGAACAGCCGGTGCTGGTAGACACCGCAATCGCGGACATGCGGCACGACTTCCTGGCCCGGCTTTCGGAGAGCATCGACCCCTCCGACCTCCGCTGGATCTGGATCACCCACGCCGATGCCGACCACGTCGGCAACCTACAGGCGGTTTTGGATGCCGCACCGAACGCGCGCATCGTTACCACCTTCATCGGGATGGCCAAGCTTGGATTGCAAGGGTTCCCCGTAGAGCGCTGCTATCTTTTGAACGCGGGCCAGGAACTCGTTATCGGCGACCGCAAACTGCTGGCAGTCGCACCGCCCGTCTACGACGCACCGGAAACGACAGGCCTGCTGGACACACGGACCGGCACGTTGATCTCGGCCGACGCCTTCGGCGCGTTGCTGCCAGCCGCCGTCGAATCCGCCTCCGAAGTCGACCCATCCACCCTGCGCGCCGGTATGCAGACCTGGGCTGGTGTGGACGCACCATGGTTGCAGGTCGCCGACAACGCGAAGTTCGGCGCATCGCTGGAACGCATCCGCCGGCTGCAACCGGCGCGCATCCTGAGTTCCCATCTTCCTCCCGCGGACGGACGGATGCTCGACACGCTGCTGGCCAATCTTGTGGAAACACCTTCACACCCGCCGTTCATCGGGCCGGATCAGGCGGCGCTGGAAGCCATGATGGCGGCTGTCTAGTTGCCCCAAAAGCAAAGCGGACGGCATCTGCCGTCCGCTTTGCTCCTGAAAGGCTCATCCTAGCCGTTGACCGGCAAACCGGCCTTCTGCCAGGCGTCGAAGCCGCCCACGATGTTGCTTACGTTGGTGTAACCCAGCTTGCGCAGAGCGCCCTGGGCCATACCGCCGCGCATCCCGCTCTTGCAATACACGACGACGGGCGCCGTCGGGTCGGGGATGTTCTTGGGGACCGTGTCGAGGATCACATCCAAGGGGATATGCGTGCTGCCCGGAATCGTTCCGGAGCTAAGCTCCTGGGGCATACGCACGTCAATGAGGGTGAGGAGGGGCTGGTGCCCGGCCTTTACTACTTTCGTTTTCTTACGCTTTGGCTTGGCTGCTGCTTTCGTGGTAGGCTCCAAAATCGTTGCTGCGTCTGTCGCGCGAAGTCTGGGTGGCAGTTGCATTACGGGTCCCTTATCCAACGGCCTAAGAAACTGAGTCCAAAGAGCTGGTTGTCCGTGCCTTCGATAATTGTACGAATCTTCAACGCGATGTGAAGCCCAAACACCGTTGGGCAAGGCGTTCCAGCGCGGTTGCAATCATGCATTTTGTGACACTCGCCGCGCCGTTGACCCGCAAACCAGCCACCGCTACAAGCTGCGGGGCAGTCACTTACGCGCGTCATTGACCATAAGGAACGATTCGATGGCCTTCACTCGACCCAAGATTTCCGTGTTTGGCGCAGGTTTTGTCGGCAGCACTGTGGCGCAACGTTGCGCCGACCGCGAGCTCGGCGACGTGCTGCTGATCGACATCGTGCCCGACATGCCCAAGGGCAAGGCGCTCGACCTGTTCGAGAGCAGCCCCGTCGAGCGCTTTGACGCGCGCGTTGAAGGCAGCAACAACGCCGATGACGTTAAGGGCAGCGATATCGTCGTCATCACCAGCGGCATCCCGCGCAAGCCGGGCATGAGCCGCGACGACCTGCTGAAGACCAACGCGAACATCGTTCACAGCGTGGTGGACAAGATCAAGGAGCACGCGCCCAACGCCATCATCATCACCGTCACCAACCCGCTGGACGTGATGACGTTCGTGGCGCACCAGCGCAGCGGCTTCCCGAAGCAGCGCGTGATCGGCATGGCTGGCGTGCTGGACAGCGCCCGCATGGCGATCTTTGTTGCG
>CAZNBU010000047.1:0-14153 GCA_964571035.1 uncultured Planctomycetaceae bacterium
TTGGGTGGGACCGACAATCTTGTCGGTCCCAAGTCCGGCCCGAAGGGCCAGCTCTGTCAGCCCAAGGCAAAGCCTTGGGTTACGATCACCCAGACGCGCCGCCCCTATAGGGGGCGTTCTTTCGTGAATGCGCCGGCTCCGGGCGATGGAATCTTGAACGGCCCCTTCAGGGCCGGGTTGTCTTGCACACGAAGACCCAGGGCTTCGCCCTGGGCTGACTGAAGCGGCCCTTCAGGCCGAATACCGCGTGGCATCGCAATGCTAGTCGCACCGCATTGCGTGTGTACCGGTGGCTGGCTTTGTCTCTCTCTGCGCGCTCGGCGTACTCTGCGCGAGATTGTTTTTACCGTTCAAACCGATTCTCACCCACTCTTCGGCGTTTCCGGTGTGAAGGAGAAGAAGACTCTTGCGTCTCGGGTGTTCATTACGAGGAACGGGTTTTCTCCCGACGCTGCGTGTACTCCGCACAGGCGTACGCATTGCTCTCGGCGGGCGGTTTGCTCGGTTGACGTCAGCGGCTGGGTCGCGTGGGTGTAGATTCTCCGGCCCAGCTCTTCGGGCTTCATGGTTACGCCGAAAAACTTGAATGCCGGCCGGTCCAGCCGCGACGAAATCTCGGCATGCAGCGGCGTTTCGCCGACGCTGCCATTCAGCCGGCCGCGCAACGTGGCGTAGCGCACCGGGGCTGTGGGGCTGAAATCGAGCGTGGCTTGCACGTCGCCCGCCGCGCCGAGAAAACGGAACTTGCCGTCCGCCAGCGTCAGTCGCCCGTCCGCGCGCACACTGCCCGAGCGCGAATCCGGCGCCTTGCTGAACGTGCCCGCGAGCTTGCCCGAGACCGCGCCTGTCAGCGGCTCGCACGCGACCTCCATGCGCTGGATGTCGGCTTTCCACCCCAGCTCCAGTTTCGGGAACTGCTCGCCCAGCATCACGAGGTTCGGCGCGAGGTCGTCGAGGCTGCTGCGGCTTAGCGCGTTCCATGAAATCGGCTCGGCGATGCGCCCGCGCGCGACGGTGATGTCCAGCTCGCCCTTGAGGTCGGCGATCGGCCCGTTGAGCGTCACGTGCCCGCCGCCCCACGCCTGGCAGCGCGGGTTGGTGGAGAGCGTGCAGTCTTCCGACGCGAGCGTGAGCTGATCCAGCGTCCAGTGTTCGCCGTCGCGCAGGATCAGCGCGCCCGTTAGATCGGCTTCCGGCAGGTGGAAGCTCTGCGACTCGTCGAACTCCATTACCGGGCGGTGGAAGTAGCGCAGCTCGCGCGTGTGCATGCGCAGGTCAAACCGCAGATCGGTCAGGTCGCCGCTGATGTCGCACACGCCGCGCATGTTGCCCGACAGCACGTCGAGCTGCCGGTAGGTTTCCCACAGCGGCTTCAACTCAAGGCGGTCGAGCGTGCATTGCAGCTTACCCGGCCCGCCGGGAAACAGCGTGCCCATGAGCACGCCGTGCACCAAGTCCGGGTTGCTGAATACGAGTGTGGTTTCAACTCGCAGGTCGGCGCCGCGGCCGGCGACCACAAAACCGCCCTGAAGCGACAGTTTGTGCGTGCGCCCAAGCAGCTTGATTTCGGCGGAGGTAAACGTGCAGGCTACGCGCGTGGAGTCGCCGAACTCTCCGTCGGCGCCGTCGAACTCGAACGCAGCCGCGGTCTCGTCCCCCTTCAGCGCGACGCGCCCGCCTTCAATCGCCAGCTTCAGCTCGCCGCCTTCGACATCGCGCCGCAGCCACTTCTCGAGGCGGCCTTCCGCCGGGTCCAGCTCAGCCTCCAGTCCCGACACCGTCACAATCGGCTCGCCGGGCAGGATCAGCCCATGCCCCACCGAGATGTCCAGCGTGCGCGCCTTGATCGTGCCCGCGCCGTCCGGCAGCACTGCGTTCACTCCGGTAAAGCTGAGAGTGCCGGCCAACGCGTTGCCGCTGAATGTTTCGTACTCGACCGGCCCGCCCAAAGTGGCTTCCAGCCGGGCCAGTGCGCGCTGCCGCCCGTAGTCCAGCCACGGGTTCACCCCCACCGCCGACAGCCCCCAGCACAGCGCAATCGCGCCAAACCCGGCATAAGCGGCTGGGCGCAGCCGTTTGAACCACGGCAGCAATGCGGGCAGCAGCAGCAGCGCCGCAAACGCGCCGAAGGCAAACGCAAGTGGCCCGATGAGCAACCCGGGCGCTGCGGCGAGTGGCTTGAAGGTTGCGGTCTTCGGTGTCTCGGTTGTCGTTGTCTGCTCTTCCATAGGCTGTTACAAGGCAATGCAGGTGCAGGGTCTTGGGTGTTGGGTCTGAGCCGCTTCGACCCAAGACCCAACACCCAGAACCCAAGACCCAGACTATGACGCTCTACACAGGCAACAACAGCACCAAGATTCTCGCGCAGTCTGTGCCCAACACGCTGCCGCTGCTGCCGTTGGTTTCGGTGGTGGTGTTTCCTTACAACGTGGCGAGCTTTTCCGTCCACCGCAAACGCAACATCAACCTGCTGAACTCGCTGCCCACCGCCGATTCCCTGATCGCGGTCGGCATCCAACGCGACGCCAACAAGGAAAGCGTGGGCGGGCTTGAAGACCTGTACTCCATCGGCGTAAGCGGGCGGCTGATCCACAAGATGTACCTGCCCGACGGCACCATCCAGGCCGCGGTGCAGGGCCTCACCCGCGTGCGGCTGAAAAAGCTCGCGGGGCTGGACCCGTTCATTGTGGCCGAGGTCAGCCCGGCGCACACCGACGGCGGCGACGACGAATCGCCCGCCATGCAAAAGAAAATCATCGAGGCGCTGGAGAAGTTCGAGACGCTGGTCAAGCTCGATCCCAACTACTCCAACGAACTGGTCAACGTCCTCAAGATGAACATCAAGGGCCCGGGCCGCTTCGCCGACCTGCTGGCGACCTACATGCAGTTGCCGGTGGCGATCAAAGCCGAAGTGCTGGCGGAGCTCGACAATCGCAAGCGCCTTGAGCTGGTGATCAAACACATCGAAGACGAAATCGCGCGCCTCGCGGTAGACAAGGAAGTGCGGCAGCGCACGCAGGTCGCCATCGAAAAATCGCAGCGCGAATATTTCCTGCGCCAGCAGATGAAAGCGATCCGCACCGAGCTCGGCGACGCCGACGGCGCGGAAGCCGAAGTCGAGCGCCTAAAGCAGCGCCTTGATGAAGCCAAGCTGCCCGAGCACGCGCACGAGGAATGCCTCGCCGAGATCGACCGCCTCAGCCTGATCAGCGAAGCCAGCGCCGAGTACAACGTCGTCCACACGCACATCGACTGGCTGCTGAACCTGCCCTGGCACAAGACCAGCCAGGACAACCTCGATCTCAAGCACGCGCGCAAGATCCTGGACGAGGACCATTTTGGGTTGGACGAAGTCAAAGACCGCATCATCGAATTCCTGGCCGTGCTGAAGCTCAAGAACGAAATGAAGGGGCCGATTCTCTGCCTCGTCGGCCCGCCCGGCGTCGGCAAGACCAGCCTTGGCCGCAGCGTCGGCCGCGCGATCGGGCGCGAGTTCCAGCGCATCAGCCTGGGTGGGTTGTCCGACGACAGCGAGATCATGGGCCACCGCCGCACCTACGTCGGCGCGATGCCCGGCCGCATCATCCAGTCGCTCAAAAAAGCGGGCACAGCCAACCCCATCATCATGCTCGACGAGGTGGACAAGCTCTCCAGCAGCCTGCGCGGCGACCCGGCGGCTGCGCTGCTGGAGGTGCTGGACCCCGAGCAGAACAACGCGTTTACAGACCGCTACCTCGACGTGCCGTACGACCTGAGCAAGACGCTGTTTATCTGCACAGCCAACATGCTCGACACCATCCCCGGGCCGCTGCGCGACCGCATGGAGGTGATTCGACTGGCGGGCTACACGCTGGAAGAGAAGGAGCAGATCGCGCAGACGTACATCATCCCGCGCCAGATCGAGCAGGCGGGCCTGAAGAAGGGCAAGGTGCGCATCCACAAGGCGACGATCCGCGAGATCGTGCGCGGGTACACGCGCGAAGCCGGGTTGCGCAACTTCGAGCGCCGCATCGCCGCCATCTGCCGCAAGATCGCCACCAAGGTCGCCGCGGAAGAACTGGCGAAAGATGAGCCGGTAAGTGTGAAAGCCGAAGACGTCAGCGAGTACCTCGGCCCGCGGCTTTGGCTGCCCGAGGGCCCGACGCGCAAGCCGGAAATCGGCATCGTCAACGGGTTGGCGTGGACCAGCATGGGCGGCGACACGCTGCTGATCGAAAGCACGCGCTACAAGGGCAAGGGCAACATCAAGGTGACCGGCAGCCTCGGCGACGTGATGAAAGAAAGCGTTTCGACCGCGCTGTCATGGGTGCGCAGCAACGCCAAGGCGCTGAAGGTCAACGTCGAGGACTTCGACAAGTACGACGTGCACGTGCACTTCCCGGAGGGCGCGGTGCCCAAGGACGGCCCCAGTGCCGGCGTAAGCATCACCACGGCGCTGGTAAGCCTGTTCACCGGCAAGCCGGTACGCGGCGACATCGCCATGACCGGCGAGGTAACGTTGCGCGGCAAGGTGCTGGCGGTAGGCGGCATCAAGGAAAAGGTGCTCGCGGCGTACCGCAGCGGGCTAAAGCTCGTGCTGCTGCCCAAGCTGAACGAAAAAGACCTGCGCGACATCCCGGAAGAAGCCCGCAAGGCGCTGAAGATCAAGCTCACCGACGACGTGCGCGAGAACATAAACGCGGCGCTGGTAGGCCTGCGGGTAAGCATACCCCAAGAAAAAACCACCCGACCCAGAAGCCAAAAACGCCGCAAACCGGACGACGAATAACAAGAAGCAGGAGCCCGAAGCGCAAGCGAAGGGCCGAAGTTTCGCCGGAATTCCGAGAAAACTTGATCGACGCAAGTGGGCTTGCTGCCTTGGGTTGAGGGCGCTTGCTTGCGCTTCGCATTCAGAATTCTGCGCTGACGTGTGTCCGCCGGTTCCTGGGTGTGAGGGGTCTGGCTCTTTTTCGGGCGGTCGTTTGCCCGAAAAAGTGCCTGACCCCCTTGCCGCGACCAAATGTGTCGCCACCCGACTTACGCTTGCGGGAAACAGGAGCGCGCCATGCAGTCAGCTGAAGTCATCCGCCAACTCGAGGACCACTTCGACCCCGACACCCTGGACATGCAGATCCGCTATCTGCGCGCGATCACCGAAGCCTACCCGAGGCAGGCGCAGCGCCGCCGCGAGCTTGAGCTGCTGCTGGAGGCGCGGCGGCTGATGGGATTGCTGATCAAGCAGTGCGCCAACCGGCAGCTCGGCGCGGATTCGCCGTACTTCGGCGACCCCGAACTGCACACCCGGGACTACCGGCAGGACTACGAAACCTACCAGCAGTACCGCGTGATGACCGCCCCACGTTCACGCGCAACGGTACGCGCACGTTCTTCCACACGAACCTCACACAACCGCAACGACCTGACGCGAAGGAGCGAAGATTTTGGAGGCCGCGAAGAGCGCTTCCTGCCCATGCACGCCCATTGGTCAGGCGCCGAGAAAATGCGGCAACTGATGAGCCGCGTTGATGCAGCCCTCGCACAACAAAAGCCCCAGCCGAAAGGCTGGGGGGACTGCGAAGCAGTCCAAGCGGTTGAAGGCACAGCGCCCACAACGCCCGCGGCCGCAACAGCAGAACCAGATAATTCACCCACACCGGAGCCCGTAGCAAAAGACGTGCAAGACGCGACAGACGCCGATACGGCACGTCGGTTGACGCCGCTGCAACAGGCGGCGCTCAGCGCCATTGAGAACTGGTTATCGGTTGTTGGTCAATCCGGTTCGACGACAGCTACCGCACGCGATCCCAACAACACGGCGCGGGCGAGACGCCCGCGCCCGGTGCAGGCGGGACGCCTGCGCTACGACTCGATCACAGCAGGCCCGGGAGGTGCCTGCTTCCGCCAAGCCGCCTGATCGCGCCCGTTTCGCCTCGCGCGGAACGGGCTTTCCAATGTGGGCGCCCGCGCCCACGAAGGGCCGGCATTCCCGCCTTCGCCAAGGCTACGGCGGACAGGCGCTGGCCGGCCTGACGAGCCATGCAACCTTTCTCCTGCCCGCACGCGCTTGCGTGCTGCTTGTCGTGGCCAAAACGCGTGGCATGGGCGCCCTCGCCCATGTCGTTCACGGGCGAGGGCGCCCGTGCCACCTTGTTTCCATTCGGGCCTGTTCTTCGGTAAAGTCCGGGCATGGTGGATGATTCTGGGGCTCCCCGGTTGATCATTGAGGTTTCTACCAGCTCGCTGGCTGGGCGGCGGTTTGCGTTTACCCAGAAGGAACTTCGCCGTGGCGTGCAGCTTGGACGCGCGCCGGATTGCCACCTTCGCTTCGATATCAACCAGGACCTCAAGGTCTCCGCCCACCACGCCCTGATCCTTGAAACCCGCGACGGCGTCTTTGTCCGCGACCAGGGCAGCAGCAACGGGTTGTACGTCAACGGCCGCCGCGTCACCCCCGAAGGCGTGCGCGTCTATGACGGCGCAGAGGTCAACCTGGGACAGGAGGGCGCCGTGATGCGCCTGGTCATCCCGGGCGAAATCGAAACCGAAACCCTTGAGCGCCCCGCCCCGCCCAGCGAAAACGCCGGCCCCACGCCCAAAACCAAGGTCGTCGTCAACCCCACCGTGCGCGAAAAACCCGAGGGGCTGACCAAGTTCGTCAACAAGGTGGGCGACCAGGTCGGCGCGGGCGACAAGACCAAGCGCATGATCAAGGAGGTCGCCGACCGCCTTGAAGCGCGCGCCGCGTCTCGCCGCCGCGGGCTGGTGATCCTGGCGGGGTTGCTGTTCCTGCTGCTGGTCACCGCGGGCGGCGTCGCCGCCTGGTACTACCAGCAGAACGAACAGCGGCAAGCCGAAGAGCAACAGCAAGCCGACGCCGAAGCCGCGGCGCGCGAGCAGGAACGCCTGAAGCACGAGCGCGAGCGCGAAAAGGAAATGGAGGCCATGCGCAACAAGGTCGCGGGCGTGGAGCAGGCGCTCGCCGACGAAGCCAAGCGCCTTCGCGAAGAACAGGGCCGGCGGTTCGAGGAGCTCAAGCGTGAGGTGGACGACGCCACGGTGTCGCGCATCAAGGAGATCGCCGAAGGCCAACTGCGCGACCTGCGCGAAGCCACTGAGGAGCAGAAGCGACGATTAGAGGAGCTGTCCAAGCCGCCAAGCGAAGAGGTCTTCCGGCGGCTTAGCGACGAATACGACGGGTCGGTCTTTCTGATCTACGTCCAATACGCGCTGCTGGACAAAGACGGCAACGCGGTCGGCGTTGAAAGCGGCACCGGCACCGGGTGGCTTGCCGCAGTCACCGACGACGCGGCGTGGGTGATCACGAACAAGCACGTGGTAAAGCCGTTCCTGTTCAAGGCGGAGCTGTCGATCTCGCACGCAATCCGCGACGTAAAGCCGGCGCCGGTCAAAGACTGGGTGATCGCCGCGTGGAGCCAGGGGGCAAAGATCCGCGACCAGGTGGGCGCGTCCGGCCTGTCGGTCGAAGAAGCCTGGGCGCATCTGCCCGGCGGCGCGGGCGGCAAGGGCGACATCAAGGTAGCGGGGTTCGCCGAGGATGAGTGGAGCGCGTTCGGTGACCAGTACCAGGCGTGGCTTTCCAAGTCGGGGTTCCGCACCGACCTGCCGGCTGCGATGGTAGAGCGCATCAAGAAGGCGGGTGTGCACGAAATGGACACGATCCGCGACCTCGCGGTGCTGCGGTTCGAGCGCAAGGCGGGCGTCACCTTCGGCAAGCCGCTGCCGATCGCGACGGATGAAGAGCTGAAGGGCCTGCACAAGCTGGACCCGGTGATGGCGCTGGGGTACCCGCTGGGGTTGTCGGTGATCAAGGGAACGACCGTGACGGCCAGCCCTGTGACGGGCGAGATCCGCAACCTCCAGTGGGAGGTGGGCGTGATCGGCACCAGCGCGCCGATCCTGCCGGGCAACTCGGGCGGGCCGCTGATTGACGCCAACGGGCGCGTGGTGGGCGTGATCACGCGGCGTTTTGAAGCCACGCAGGGCGAAGCCATATCAGCCGAGCACGCGCGAAAGCTGCTGCTGGATGTAGTCAGGTAAGGGCGACGTTCACGTCGCCCTCGGAGCAAGCGAAGTTCGGGGGCGATGCAAGCATCGCCCCTACGACAGGTAAACGATGCACATCGTGTTTGCACACCATGAGCCGATCGACGCCACCAAGGCGCGCTGGATCGCCATGGTGCGCACGCTTGCCGCGGTGGCGCAGCGCGAGCGGGTTACCTGGCTCACGCCCGACCCCATCGACACGATCCGCCAGTACGCGCACACCCACCTCGGCCTTGAGTTGCCGGCCGGGCTGCACGTGCAGACACTGCCGAGCGTGCACAAGCTGGCGGGGCTGACGATCAACCACGTCTTCTTCCGCGCGTGCCAGAAGGCGGTGGCGAAGCTGGGCGCGGACGTGCTGTGGCTGCGCTCGGACAAGCTGGCGGCGTACTTCGCGCACGAGCAGATGTCGCCGCTGGTGTACGAGGCGCACCTGATCGGCCCGCTGTGGGCGCGCGACCGCGGGTCCAGCGAGCGCCGCGCCATGCGCCTGCAACGCATCGAGCGCGAGCTGTACGCCGGCACCGCCGCGGTTGCCGCCATCACGCAAGGCCTGCTGGACGAAGTGCGCGAGCGCTACCGCTACAAAGGCCCCGCCGAAGTGGTGCCCAGCGCCGTCGACACCGAGGTGTTCAAACCCGCGTGGAACGGCGGCGACAACTTCACTGTCGCGTACGTCGGCACGCTGCAGTTCTGGAAGGGGCTGGAGATGCTGCTTTCGGCGCTGGCGCGCACGGCGCGGCTGCGGGTAGTGATTGTCGGCGGCGGCAGCATGGATGAGGAAGAGAAGCTGCGCGCCCGTATCGCCGAGCTGAGCCTGACCGAGCGCGTGGAGCTTGCGGGCCGCCGCCCGCAGCCGCAGATCCCGGCCATGGTCAAAGGCGCAGCATGCGCTGTGCATCCCGCGCCGCCCGAGCACAACATCAGCGCGCGCTACACCTCGCCGCTGAAGATCTTCGAGTACATGTCGATGGGCATGCCGATCGTGGCCGCCGACGTGCCCAGCATCCGCGAGGTGCTGACCGACGGCGCCACCGCGCGCCTGTACCGCGCGGGCGACGTGGACGCGCTGGCCGACGCGCTGGACGAAGTGGCGATCAACCGTCGCCTTGCGCTCAGGCTGTCCAAGGCGGCGATGGCAGCCGCGGGGCAGTACACCTACGCGGCCCGGGCAGAGAAGTTGATCGGCCTGTTTCAGCAGGTGTAGCGCGACGCTCGCTTCGCCCGCCCTGGTTGCTTCTTCACGGGACTGACGGCGTAGCATGGCCATCCTGGCCATGTAGTGCGGATCGGCTTCCAGCCGATCCGCGAAGGGCTGGAAGCCCTTCGAAACGACATCGGCAGGATGCCGATGCTACCCCTTCGACTTCAGCAGGTCGCGGATCTCGGTCAGCAGTTCCTGGTCCTTCGTCGGCTTCGCAGGAGCGGGCGGCGCAGCCTCTTCCTTCCTCTTAAGACGGTTGATCGTCTTGACCACCATGAACAACGCTATCGCCACGATGACAAAGCTGATGCAGGCGTTGATGAACAACCCCACGTTGATAGTCACGGCGCCGGCAGCCTGTGCCTCCGCCAGAGTGGGAATCGCATCGACTGACGCGGCCTTGCCTTTCGACAACACCAGAAAGACGTCGGTGAAGTTCGCGTCCTCTTTCAACAGGCCAAGCGGCGGCGTGAGGATGTCCTTCACCAGCGACTGCACGATCGATGTGAAGGCCGCGCCGATCACAATGCCGACAGCCATGTCCACGACGTTGCCCTTCATCGCGAAGTCGCGGAACTCTTTGACGATCCCCATGATTGCCCCTTACACCGGCTCGGTTGAGCGGCCTGTGTCGATCTGCGTGGGCTCGCGCTCAACGTTGACGACCACCACGCGGTTCTTGTTCTGCTTCGCTTCATACATGGCGGCGTCGGCTTCTTCCAGCGCGTCGTCGGGGTCTTCGGGCGGGCGCTCGAACCAGGCCACGCCCACGCTTGCGCCAAGCTTCAACTCGGGGTACTTCGCGCCGATCTCGCGCATTGCCTTCAGCACGCGGTCGCCGGCTGCGCCCGCGCCCTGCTGCTCGGCTTGCCACAGCAGCGCGGCGAACTCGTCGCCGCCGATGCGGGCCGGAATGTCCGATGCGCGCAGGTGCTTCTTCAGCGCGTCGGCAACCTGCTTCAGCACCGCATCGCCTTCGTTGTGGCCGTGGCGGTCGTTGACCTGCTTGAAGTTGTCGAGGTCCAGATACATCAGGCAAAGCGGCTTGCCGTCGCGGCGCGAGCGCGCGATTTCAAGCCGCAGGTTCTCCACGAAGTCGCGGCGGTTCGGCAGGTCGGTCAGCGGATCGGTGCGGGCGTCGCGGTGCTCGGCTTCCAGCAGTTCCTGAATACGGTCGTGCGCGGCCTGCAACCGGCGCTGCTCGCGCCGCACCGTGGAAATCGTCAGGCCGATCAACAGAAAGATGCCCAACGCAGCCGCCTCGTTCCAGATGCCGATGGCGGGGTGGTCGAACTTGACGTCGGAGAACTCAACGGCCGTCCAGGTCAGGCTGGAAAGCAGCGCGATGAGCACGACCCAGCGGCGCTCCATGGTCCATGCGACCAGCACGATCGGCAGGACGTAGAACATGACCGAGCGCACCTGTGTGCCGGTGACACGGTCAAGCCAGTGGAACAGCGCGATGCTGGCAAGGGCGGCAAAGATGATCAGCGCCTTGCGGGCGGTCGTGGGCTCCATTGATGCAGGGTACCACCCGGAAGATGGGGAAGGGAGAAGTTGATTTGGGTGTTGGGTCTTGGGTGTTGGGTCTTGGGTGTTGGGTCTTGGGTCCCTAGACTCGCGCCGCCGTTGCAGTTGCCCGAAACCCAAAACCCATAACCCGAAACCCGCGCGAAGCGCTATGTGGATACCCGGATTAGGCCGCTACAAACCTAAGCAGGGCAATCGCGTCGGCGATGACGCGCCCGACTTCACGCTGCTCAACCAGGACGGCCGTGAAGTGCGCCTGCGCGACGAGCTGGGCGACAAGCCAATCGCGCTGGTGTTCTACCCCCGCGCCAGCAGCATGGTCTGCACCAAGCAGATGTGCAGCCTGCGCAACGGATGGGCCGAGCTGGGCAAGAAGGCCAAGGTGTTCGGCGTAAGCTACGACGACCCGGCGGCGCTGAAAAAGTTCAAGGAAGAGGACAAACTCCCCTTCGACCTGCTAAGCGACCCCGACAAGCAGGTAGCCAAACAGTACGGGGTAGCCGGCAAGTTCGCAGCCGCAAGGGTAAGCTTCGTAATAGGCCCCAACGGCAAGATCCAGAAGGTAATCGACGACATCACAGCCGGCTCGCACGATGATCAACTGTTAGCGGCGACATAGGCCCGTGTGTTCAGGGAATGGGACCTTTGTGGTAAACATGGGTGTGAGCATGGCCCTTGCGAGGATCCCATGAGCGAAAAGGTCGTTCCTGTAACCAAACTGGAGATCAAAAACTTCCGCTGCGTGTACGACGCAACGGTTGATCTCGACTGGTTCACCGTGCTGATTGGGAAAAACGATACGGGCAAGACGTCGATTCTTGACGCCTTGGCGCTGCTCGCAGCGAACGCGGGCCTGCGCCTAAACGACTGGCTTTCTTCTGCGGGCGGAGATCTCAGCACCTCTGTTGCTCACGGGCGGGGGAAGATGAAGATCGTTGCGCACTTCGAGGACCAGGCGCGCGCATCAATGGAGTACGACACGGCGGCCGCTCACAACATTTCGCCGCCGACTTACCGATCGCCAAATGATCCATCGCAGGACATCCCCGCTCGGCTCGCGCGAACGCCCGCGCCCTATCGATTGAGTCCGGGTCGCATGCGTCAACCGGCTAGAACGGGGGAGCTAGCCGGCCTTCCGTTGCCGAGCGATGGCTACGGGTTGGTGGATGTGCTTGATCGGCTACCACACAAGACCTTTGGTCGACTGCTGCAGGAGTACGCACTGCGCATCCCGGAGGTAGATGAAGTACTCCCAAAGGCCCACACCAGAATGGGGCGCGTT
Organism: uncultured Planctomycetaceae bacterium; assembly: GCA_964571035.1. GTDB lineage: Bacteria > Planctomycetota > UBA8742 > UBA2392 > UBA2392 > JADJRK01. Next base: position 12,060 of record CAZNBU010000047.1, read on the forward strand.
GAGCAAGGCATGAAGGAAATTCGCCTGCTCCTTAAGAATGGTGACGACATCTCAGCCCGTCAGGCCTCTGACGGCGCGATGCTTGTGCTAGGATACCTTGCCATTGCGATGGACAAGGACTCTCCGCAACTCATCCTTATTGACGAACCCGAGAATGGTATTCACCCCGCCCAGCTTGAGCAGTTGGTTCAGTCGCTGATCGACCTCTCCGTGATCCAGAATCGCGTGCAAATCGTGATGACCACACACTCACCTTTTGTGCTGGATGTGGTGGACGCGGACAATATCCGTGTGGTCACGCGAAACACGAAGGAGGGGACAAGGGTCCATCGCTTTGCCGAGATTGAGGAAGTGAAGCGCAAGCTTGGCCGCGGATGGTCGGTCGGCGAAGCTTGGGTCAACATGGAAGACGAGGAAGCACCGGAGCCTGTGAAATGAGAGTCCGCTTGGTTTGCGAAGGCAACCTTGACGGACGAGTCGGTCGACATGGCCAATGCGAAGGGGCCGCCAAGATCATTTTGCGCCGCATTCTCTCGAATGACGACGCCGAGCATGCTGCCGGTTTCAAGTTCGACGTGCGCAAACTTGCTTCGTTCACCAAGGGCGGAGGGTTCCGCCGGAAAATCGTCGAAGCCATCTCCGACGCGGCCGAGGTCGGCGGCATTGACGCCCTCGTCGTGTTGGTTGATCGGGACAAGGCGGAGTACGACTATCGTCTGGCTGAACTACTAGGCGGTATCTCTGATATGGAACAGCAGGATTCCACCCGGGCGATGGCTGCACGCACTGTAGCAGGTATGGCGATTGAGGAGCTTGAGGCATGGCTTCTGGCTGATGCCAATTTCCTGACCTCGAAGCTAGGCGAGCCCAAAGGCATCCCTAACCCAGAAGAAGTACGCAAGCCGAAGGAACGCTTTCAGCAGTTGCTGGCGAAGCAGGGAATGGACCGCGCCTACGGCTACGACTTTACTGCGTCCCATATCAATCTGGTTCTGGTCGAGAAGAAGTGGAAGGCTTTCAAGCGGTTTGTCGCTGACGTGCGCACGAAGCTTGCGTGATTGCTACGTGCCCGACTTCTTCGCGCGCTTGCGGGCGTTTTCATCCAGCAGGCGCTTTCTTATGCGCCAGCCTTTTGGGGTTACCTCTACCAGCTCGTCCTGCTCGATCCACTCCATGGCCTCTTCGAGGCTCATGGCTCGCTTGGTCTTTAGCTTGGTGAAGGCTTCCTTGGTGCTGCTTCTTATGTTGGTGAGGTGCTTGGTGCGGCAGACGTTTACGCCGAGGTCGCCTTCGCGGCAGTTCTCCCCCACCACCTGCCCTACGTAGATCGCGTCGCCCGGGTCCACGAAGAAGTCGCCGCGGTCGGTCAGGTTGTCGAGCGCGTAGTTGGTCACCGCGCCGGGATCGGTGGCGATCAACGCCCCCCTGATCCTCGGCGGGATGTCGCCGCCCAGTGCGCGGTACTCGCTGTAGCGGTGGCTGAAAATGGCTTCGCCGCCGGTTGCCGTCAGCATGCGCGTGCGCATGCCGATCAACCCGCGGCTTGGGATTTCGAAGTGCAGCACCGTGCGTACGCCATGGTTTTCCATGTGCACGAGCTGGCCCTGCCGGCTGCCGAGCAGTTCGATCACCTTGCCGGCGTACTCAGCGGGCACGTCCACAGCCGCGTCTTCCCACGGCTCCTGCTTGCCCTCGGGCGTGTCGTGGATGATCACTTCGGGCGCGCCGATGGAGAACTCGAACCCCTCGCGCCGCATGTTCTCGACCAGGATGCCCAGGTGCAGCGTGCCGCGCCCCTGCACCATGAAGCTTTCGGCGGCGTCGCCGGTGTTCACCCGCAGCGCGACGTCGGCTTCAGCGGCGCGTTCAAGCCGGTCACGCACCTGCCTTGACGTAACAAAGTCGCCCTCCTGCCCGGCGAACGGCGAGTCGTTGACGCGGAACTCCATCGAGACCGTAGGCTCGTCAATGGGCACGGGCGGCAGCGCGTCCGGGTGTTCGGGGTCGGCGATGGTGTCGCCGATGTCCACGCCGTCGATGCCGACAATCGCCACGATGTCGCCCGCGCGCACGCTGGTGACATCCTTGCGGTTC
>CAZNBU010000048.1:0-13912 GCA_964571035.1 uncultured Planctomycetaceae bacterium
CAACCCCGGATACCACGCACTGACGCTGAGCGACCTCCCCGCCGGCCAAGGCATGCGGCAGTTCGCGCTGGACGTTCTGCACGGTTTGTCTGAGCGGCCCAAGCGGCTGTCCTCGCGCTGGATCTACGACGACGAAGGCAGCAAGCTGTTCTCGCGCATCTGCGAGCTTGAAGAGTACTACCCCACCCGCTGCGAAGCCGAAATCCTCACCGAGCACACGCCGGCCATTCTCAATCGCGCGGGCGACGACGCGCTGGACATCGTGGACCTCGGCGCGGGCGACGGCCGCAAAACCGGCATCGTGCTGGAGGCTGCGCTCAAGCAGCTTGACGACGTGCGCTACGTGCCGATCGACATCAGCGAAGCCGCGATGCAGGGGCTGGTGAAGACGATGCGCGGGCGCTTCAAGAAGCTCGACGTCAACGGCATCGTCGGCGAGTACTTCGACAGCCTGAGCTGGCTAAGCCGCGACCAGAAGCGCCGCAACCTCGTGCTGTTTCTCGGCAGCAACATCGGCAATTTTTCTCGCGTACAGACGCGGGTGTTCCTGCGGCAGCTCTGGGAGGCGCTGAACCCTGACGACCTCGTGCTGATCGGGTTCGACCTGAAGAAGGACATCGACCTGCTGCTGGATGCCTACAACGACTCTCAGGGCGTGACAGCCGCGTTCAACACCAACCTGCTGGCGCGCATCAACCGTGAGCTTGGCGGCGAGTTCGACGTAAAGCGCTTCCGGCACTTCGCCACCTATGACGTGCACTCCGGCGCGGTCGAGAGCTACATCGTGAGCATGGAGAAACAGACGGTGGCTGTACGCGAAGTCCGCACCAGCTTTGACTTCAACGCCTGGGAGCCGATCCACACCGAATACTCGTACAAGTACCTGCAAAGCGACATCGACTCGCTGGCGCAGGCAACGGGGTTCGAAATCGTCGGCCAGTACCACGACAGCAAGCGCTGGTTTACGGACAGCCTGTGGCGGGTTGTGAAGGAGTAACGATTGCGGATTGACCTGCTCGGTTGCCCTGCGCCAATCCGAAATCCGCCATCCCCAATGAACAGAAAGCCCTCCGCATCGCGGAGGGCCAAGTGTTTGGTGCTGGGGGGGGGACTTGAACCCCCATGACCTTGCGGTCACTGGTACCTGAAACCAGCGCGTCTGCCAATTCCGCCACCCCAGCAGGTGGGCTGTATGGATAACGAACGCCCGTTTCGGCGGGCGGGGCGCAAAGGTACATCAAGCCTTCGCCAAATCAACTCCGGGGCTGCTACGCGCGCTTGCGCAACTCCGACGCCGGTTCGCGGCGTAAAGCAAGATCGCCGCGGCGTTGCAACTGCTCGTACTCTTCGTCTGAAAGGCTGGCAAGCCACGCCTTACGTTCGGCGTTTTCTTGCTCTGCGGTTTTGTTTCCGCCGCCCCACCCTGACAGCTTTCGTCGCTTTCCGGCCTTGTTGGGCTTTTTGGTTTTCGGAACCACAGTCACCTCCAACAAACTCCAGCGGTGTACAGATTGTAGCACCTGCAAGGACCCGGCGCAGGTCCAGCAACTCCTTGTCCAGCGTCAGGAACACTGCTCCGGCAACAACAGCCCCCGCAAGATGAGCGGCGTCGCCGCGGCCGACGCCCAAACTGAGGAATCGCACTCGATGCTGCTCCGCCAACCAACTTCGCGTCACTTGCAGGGGCGCTTCACGAAGTAGCTGCTTCACACAGGCACGTCTGGATCGATTCCGGTACCCGCTCAACTCCGTGTCATGTTCCCATCCTCGACACAAAGTCAGTAGTCCACTGCGAATGCCCACCGTCAGGGCGTCGATAGCGGCTTGACTGTCAGGCCGCACCGGCGCACCACACATCGACGACAAGATCATCATGTCGAGGTAGACGCGCGGATTCTGCGTCATATGTACGGCGGCTCACGTCGACACAACGAAAGGAAAGGCAGCTACCCGGAGACCTTCTCAGCCTTCTCTACCTTCTCGGAGGGCACTTCGCGGGACTTGTCTTCGAGCTTCTTCGGCTCGTCCTCAGCGCTAAGGTCGGACCGTACATCCTTTACGCCCTTCTTGAACTCGACCACACTCTTGCCGAGGCTGCGGGCGATAGAGGGCAACCGGCTGCCGAACAACAACAAACCCACGGCCACAATGCCGACGATTTCCCACGTGCCGAGGTTGAAGATTCCGAGCATCATCAAGGACTCCGGTTGCGTATTATCCAACCCTCAACGCGGCGGAGGGTTACGCAACTTCTGAACCTAGCGTACTATACCACGTTTGCCTGACAAGCGAGCAACGAAAGCCTGCATGCACCCGAACCAAGCCAACTTCTCCTGCCAGGCCTGCGGATACGCCTTCAGCGCCCCGCCCGACTTCATCGCCCAGCAGCCCACCTGCCCCAAGTGCCGCACCTTCGGCAAGCTGGTGGCTGCAGGCCCCGCGCCGGCAGCGCAACGCCCCGGGCCGCGCCCGGCTGCGCGTCGCGCGCCCACGCCCTACCGGCCAGCGCAGCAGTCGAATGAAGCGCCCGTGGAGGTTTCGGCTGCGGCGGTTTACGGCCCGCGCAAGAACACCAAATCCACGATTAACATGGTGATCCTGATCATCGTGGGGATCGGCATCGTCGGGGTGCTCTACTTCATCGTAACCACGCTCAAGGGGGACCACTCCGAGCGTACCCGCAAGATGAAGGAAGAGGTGCTCGACAAGAAGGAGTTCGAAAAGGCGATCGACGAGCAGATCGGCAAGGTCCGCTCGTTGCTGGCGGCTGTGCCTTCAGCCGAGATTGAAGAGACCGCGGACTTCACCGACAGCATGAACGCAATCCGCGCCAACGGCGGTTCCACGCCTGCCTGGAACGACGCCTACCGCCCCGGCACACCCTTCAAGTCGTACTCGTTTCAGGTGCGCGCCCGCGACCAGGCCACCGGCAAGATGACCATCGGGTTCGTCACCCTGCTGTACTACACCACCGCGCAGGAGGCTGAGCAGGCGGAGCAGCAACTGAACAACGAACTGGGCCGCCGAACCTCGCACCTCAGCACCTACCCGGACAAGACCATGTGGTTCCTCGCCTATTCCGGGTGCAATTACGGCGGCGCGCTGTACGAAGCGCTCAAGCGTTCGATGAGCATCGGCCGGCCGAGCAACTTCAAGCAGTTCACCGACCGCATCGGCGCCACCGGCGAGTGGCAGTGATTTGACGCAAGGCCGGTGAAGATCAGGCCATCGACTGCCGATGCCTGAATATGGACTTTGGCGCGATCATCGAGCTGGCAAGCTTCTGGACCCTCCTGCTGGGGATGCCGGCGCTTGCAGTCGTGCTGTTCCTGCTGACCTTCGTCCACCAGTCTGAGCTCGCGCTGGAGCGCGCCGAGCACCTGCGCAAGGTGCGCGACCGCGCCGACCGCTCAGCCGCCGCCCGCAACAAGTACTCGCGCCTGCTGGACCCGCTGTTCCGCTTCCGCGATTCCGGCTGACACGCCCGGTTGTAGCCCTTTCCGCGGCTTATACGCTGATAGGCCCCTGTTTGCCCGTAGTAGCTCCCGGGGCATAGGAGCCTGCATTTGATCCGTCGTACCTGCCTGCTTTCGTTCGCCACCCTGGCGCTTGTGTTGTTGTCGCTGCCTGCCGTCTCGCAGGACGCGGCGCCTGAGCCCGTGATCCCGGCGCAGGAGTACGCCGACCGCGCCCACAGGCTGCGCGAGTTCGGGTACCCGCAATACGCGCGCGAGCAGCTTGAAGCCGGGGCGCGCAAGTACCCCACGCACAAGGCCATCGTGCTGGAGCACCTGCGGCTGTTGATGCGGGACAGGGGCAACGAGATCACCCGCTGGCTAAAACTTGCGCTTGAGCGTTATCCGTACGATTACGACATCGCGTTGGAGATCGCGCAGTACCTCTACCTGAACGAGAACGAGCCGATCGCGCCGCGACCGGAAGTCCTTGAGGAAGCCACCAAGCGCCTGAAGGCCGAGATGACGGTCTTCGTTTCGCTGGCTGACTACATCCTGAAGCCCGAGCCGAAGCTGCCACCGGCGGCTGACGACAGCGTGACGCCTGCTCCGATGCTGCCGCTGGCCTACCTCGCCCGCTGCGCGAAGGAGAAGCCGAACTCTGTTGAAGTCATCGAATTCGCGGCGCGCTACGTGGACATGCTGGGTTTTCGCTTTCATGGATGGGCGGCAAACGGCCCTGACTTCGCGCTGTTCGGCAAAGCCGCCGCTGACCTGTTCGCCCGCGCGATCCTGCTCTGGGACCGCGCCGAGGACGACCCGCGCTACACCGGCTACGCCCGCATGCGCATGGCGGAGCTTTACTTCCGCCTTGGCAAGTACGACGAAGCACGCAAGCAGGCCGACGCAGCCGACATTGCCGTGCCGAACACCCGCGCCGTGGGCGAGATCCTGCAAGGCATCGCCGAGAAGACCGGCGACTTTGAGCTGCTGGTCAAGGCGCTTGAGCGCAAGCGCGACGCCTTTCCCAACGAGACCTCGCGGCTTGACGTGTCGGCGGCAAAGCGCGTCCGCGACAACGACTGGTCGATGGAGCTGTGGCTGACATGGCTGGACCTGCGGGGGTTGAAAGGCCCGGCGCGCACATCCGCCGCGCGCGCCTTGGTCAAAGACCACCCGGCGTTCATCGAGCTGCACTTCGTGGACGCGGCGCTGATCGTTGAGCTGGCGCTGTCGCCGGACCCGCCGGGGGACTACACCCGCATGCTGGAATCCGCGCTGGGTGCGCTGGACCGGTGTAAGGGCCTCAACGAGTCGCTGGTGGACTGGCACGGCCTGCGCGCCACGGTGCTGTGGTCGCTGGGCCGCTACACCGACGCGGCAAGCGCGTTCGACCGCGTCGCTGAGCTCGACCCCAAAGACCCCCAGGCGCCGCGCTACGCCAAAGCCGCGCGCGACATCGCCGCCAAGGCGTACACCGCGCGCGACTGGGACCAGTACCGCCAAGCCACCGAAAGCTACGGCAACCTCAAGGAGACCTTGCAAACGCTGCGCGACATTACGGCGCGCTCGCCCAGGTTCTTTGAGGCGCAGCTTGCGGTCTCCGAGCTTGCGCTGATGTTCGAAGAGCTCGAAGTCTCGCTTGCAGCCGCCACAGCGGTGCTGGGGCTGGTGCCGGACAACCTCAACGCGCTCGACAATGCCGCCAACGCAGCCATGCGCCTTCAGAAGTACGAGCTTGCTGCCAAACACTTCCAGCGCATACATGAGGTAAAGCCCGGGTTCCACGACGCCGACCGCTGGCATGAGCTGTGCGCCTGGGCAGCCGCCAAACCAGCGGGCGAGCAGACCGCCGTGAAGCTGTGGCTGGAAAGCAACAACCGCAGCCTGCGCAAGACCGACAAGCGCATCAAGCTTGAAGACGCCGTGCGCAACGCGCCGATGTTTGCCGAGGCGCTGATCGACCTCGCGCAGCTTGAGCACGAGCGGGGCGAAGACCAGCACGCGCTGGAGCTGTTGCAGACCGCGCAGGAAAACACCCGCGACAACAAATGGATCCGCGCGCTGATCCACCGCACGCGCGGCACGGTGCTGGCCAAGCAGCGCAAGACCGACCGCGCGGTCGCCGAATTCGAAGCCGCCTATTCTGTGCTGCGCGGCGACGGCGGCGACCTGATGCTGGCTGCGCTCGCGCTGCACAGCGTGGATGATCACGCCAACGCCTCGGCGGCGATGCGCAAGCTGTTCACGGAGTGCCCCGACACGCTGCTGCTGAGGCCGACGCCATCCGAGATTCACCAGCTTGACCTGCTGCCGCCCAAGCGCGAGGAGCAGACGCGCAGGTTCTCGCCCGCCTACAGCGCCGGCGACCGCCTGCGCTTTCGGGTGGCGATTGTGGTTTCGGGCGAAGGGCGTGGGCAGATGTCCGACGAAGTGCGCACCGAGTTCGACATGAACGTCGAGGTTCTTGAGGTGCCGCTGCACGGCGGCGTCTGGAAGATCAAGGCGACGTTCGCCGACCCGCCCGCGCCGGCTTGGGAGATGCTGACGCAGATCCAGGCCACCGCCCGCATCAGCCCGTGGTTCGGCCTTTGCGAGGAGCCGGAAAGCAACGCCGACGACAAGATGCAGGATGTCATCTACCCCGCCATCCAGGCGCTTACCGAGGGGTTCACCGCCGGGCTGGGCGACGCGCCGGTGGCTGCGCCGTTTCGCTGGAAGAACAACATGACCAAGGGCCCGCCGCACTTCGGCAACGCCGATTCGTCGCGGGACTATCTGCCCAACCCTGAGGGCTCGTACCTTTCCAGCGTCACCGGCGACAGCTTCACCATCACACGCCGCGCGCTGGCGGGTCGCCGTCTCGCGGGCGAGCAGGCGCGCGAGCAGACCTTCGGCCGCGGGCTGGAAGCAGTGGTGCAAGCCGGCGGTCCCCGCAACGCGCTGCGCAAGGTCAGCTTCGACGTGGCCAAGGAAGAGCTGACGCCCGAGCACGACGACGTGATCCGCACGCGGTTGCAGGTGTCGATCACTGCCAAGTAACTCGCGCCTTTTTTGGGAACTGCTTTACGCGAAGAACTACATACTGCAGCCTCGCGCAGAGACCGCAGAGCACGCAGAGTAAATGTCCGGCAAGAGGGAATGTTGCCGTGCAGGCGCCGGCTCTCTGCGATCTCCGCGGTCTCTGCGCGAGGCTTGCCGTTTTGCTTCGCGTCAACGCACTACGGACCTCGGGCACAGGTCCTTTACATGGGGCTGCTGGTGCCGGATAAACCCGCCATGCCCTATGCCGACCTGCCTTCCTTTATCAATGCGCTGCGCGACGCGGGCGAGTTGCTCGAGTTTCATGAGCCCGTCAGCATCGACCAGGAGATCGCCTGCGCCGCGGACCGAATCAGCAAGCTGCCCGACGGCGGCAAGGCGCTGCTGTTTCACCAGCCCACACTGGCAGATCGCAAGTATCAGGCACCGGTGCTGATCAACGCGCTTGGCAGCGAAAAGCGCATCGGCATGGTCTGTGGCGTGGCGGGCTTCGACGGGCTGCGCAAGCGCCTGGCTGGTCTGCTGGAGACCTTGCAGACACCGCGCAGATCGCTGATCGAAAAGTTGCAGGTGCTGCCGACACTGAAGGAGCTGTCGGGGTTCTTCCCCAAGTACGCCAAATCCGGCCCGTGCCAGGAGGTCGTGAAGACCGGCGACGCCATCGACCTCGACGACATCCCGATTCTCAAGACCTGGCCGCAGGACGGCGGACGCTTTGTGACGTACCCGCTGGTCTTCACCGAGTCGCCCAAAGACGGCAAGCGCAACTGTGGCATGTACCGCATCCAGCAGTACGACAAGCGCACCACCGCCTTTCACGTCCACACCCACCACACCGCCGCCGAGCACATGCGCGAAGCCAAGGCGCGCGGCGAGAGCAAGCTGCCCGCAGCCATCTGCATCGGTGGCGAGCCCGCGATCACCTTCAGCGCCGTGGTGCCGCTGCCGCCGGGGCTGGACGAGATGATCCTCGCCGGGTTCCTGCAAGGCCGCCCGGTCAAGATGGTGCCGTGCAAGACCGTGCCGCTGCACGTGCCCGCGAGTTGCGACTACGTGATCGAAGGGTGGATCCACATCGACGAGCTGCGCCGCGAAGGCCCCTTCGGCGACCACACCGGGTTCTACAGCCTTGCCGACGACTACCCCACCTTTCACGTCAGCGCGGTCACGCAGCGCCGCAACCCGACCTACTTCGCGACCGTGGTCGGCCCGCCGCCGCAGGAGGACGCGTGGCTTACCCGCGCGATTGAGCGCCTGTTTCTTCCTTTAATGCAGCAGACGATCCCTGAGGTGATCGACTACCGCCTGCCGTTCGCGGGCGTCGCGCACAACCTGATGCTGGTCAAGATTCACAAGAGCTACCCCGGCCAGGCGCGCAAGGTCGCCCACGCGGTCTGGGGGCTTGGGCAAGCCGCGTTCACCAAGGTGATCGTGATCGTGGATCAGACCGGGCCGGAGCTGACCGACGAGGCGGCGGTCGCGAAGTACGTGCTGGAGCGGCTGGACGCACGCAACAGCTTTGAGTTCGTGCTGGGCCCGACCGAGACGCTGGATCACGCCACGCGCGCGCTGCATTTCGGCAGCAAGGTGGCGATTGACGCCGCGCAGCCGATGGCGGGCGACCCGGGCACGGGGTCACAGGGGACGGGCATTACGGGGTTGGTAGGAGCGCGGGCCTCCGGCCCGCACAGTGCGGGCGAGGACGCCCGCGCTCCCAGGCTTGACGGCATTGAGCATACCGGTTCGTGGTCTCTGCCGGGCGTGCTGGTCATTGAGATCGAGAAGACTCGCGGCCACCAGCCGCGCGAGATTGCCAACGAGCTGTTCAAGCGCGCGGGCGCGGCTGCGCTGCCGGTGATCGTGGTGCTGCCCGCGGGGCTGATCCGTGAAGGCGACGCGCAGGGTTTGGTGTGGGCGGCGCTGGCGAACATTGATCCCGAACGCGACCTGATCTTTGACGAAACGCCCGAGCAAGTGGACAGCCGCTGGGTGCTCAAGCGCCACCCGCGCCACCTGCTGATTGATGCAACCAAAAAGGACGCCCGCGACGGGTTCGTCCGCGACTGGCCGGAGATGCAGGTCCACCCGCCGGAGGTGCTGGCGCGGGTGAAGCAGATGCTTGCATCGCACGGCATCGGGATGCCGACCGATTATCTACCCTTCGACGCCTAGACTGGTGCCCCGACCGCGAGGTCGGGGCGATATTCCTTGAGCCGGCGCCTGGTGAATGACAAGCCTGCACCTTGCGGTGCCGGCATTAGTTTTGCCGCAAACAGATACCCACCAACCCTACGGCTTCTCGGTCTTCACCATTGCGGTGCGTTCGCGGCCGTCCTGGATGTACTTGATTTCGACCTCGGTGCCCGCCGGGATGGCGATCATCGGGTCGTTGTAGTCGCAGTGGTGGTGCAGCGGGCGGCCGTTCAGCTCGGTCAGGATGTCGCCCACCTTGATGCCCGCCATGCCAAGCGGCGAGCGCTCGGATACCGACTTCAACGCAAACCCGCGCACCTTGCCGTCGCGCTTGAACTCGTACCACGACGTGCCGGTCTCGCCCGACAAAGTCGAATCCGGCGAAGGCAGCGGGAATGGGTTCATCCCGAACCGCCCCATACCGCGGCCGCGGGTCACGCCCCGGTCCGGCAGGGGCATGGTCGGGAACTGGTTTTCGTCCACGGGCAGGTTGTTGGCGACCTTGATCGTCAGCTCCTGCTCGCCGCGGCGCACCTTGAACGTGAACTCGCTGCCGCGCGGCTTGGTGCCGAGAACGCCGTACACGCGGTACACCGTGCCGATCTCATGCCCGTCGATCTCGGTGATGACGTCGCCGGATTCAAACCCGGCGGCTGCCGCGTCGGTGTCGGCGTCCACTTCATCGATCAGCGCGCCGGCGCGATCGTGGTAGTCGTAGGACAGCCCATCCACCAGCCCGTGCCGCACCAGGTACGCGCCGCCGCTCTGCGCCTTGAACGCGTCCAGGAAGTTCCGGACCTGCGTGCTGGGGATCGCAAACCCCGCGCCGGTGTTGAAGCGCTTGCCGTGCGAGGCGATGTTGCGGCCGTTGATGCCGATCACTTCACCGTCCAGGTTGAAGCTGGGCCCGCCCGAGTTGCCGGGGTTAATCGCGGTGTCGATCTGCAACGCGTCGTTGTAACCGCCCTGAAACCGGTGCGTGGCCGACACAGTGCCGAGCGTTACCGTCGGCTCACTGCCCTGGCCCGCCAGCAGAAACGGGTTGCCGATGCACAGGCACAGGTCCCCCACCTCTACCTTGTCGCTGTCGGCGAGGTTCACGAACGGCAGCTTCTCACCTTCGCCGACGCGAATCTTGCCCAGCACAATGTCGCCGCGCGGGTCAGCGCCCACCGAGTCGGCGGTGTAGCGCTTGCTGTTGCCCGCCATCTTGACCAGCGTCTTGGCCGGCTTTACCGCCTCGGTCCATACGTGGTGGTTGGTGATGAAGTACCCGTCTTCGCTGATGCAGACGCCGGAGCCGCCGCCGATCAGCACGAACGCGGGGTAGACCTTCTTGACCAGCGCCTCAACTTCGTCGTCCGCCTTGTCGGCGGTCGCGTTGGTCAGCCCGCTCTTTTGCGCCGACACCGGGGCGTCAACGAACGCCAGCGTGCCGCTCAGCAGGACCAGCGCACCCATTGCCAGTTTGTTCATGTTGTTCTCCAGACTTCGCTTACGGCCTCGCGCCCAGGGTGACCTGGACGGTGCGCTCTTCCTCGTTGCGCAGGATCGTGACCTTCAGCGTGTCGCCGACCTTGTGCTTGGTGATGATGTTGAACAGGTCTTCCAACTCGTTCATGTCCTCGCCGTTGACCTTCAGGATCACGTCGCCAATCTGCAGTCCGGCTTTCTCCGCACCCGAGCCCCCTACGACGTTGCCGATCTCCAGGCCGGGCTTGTCCGGCCACTTCTTCTGGGACGAGACGCCCATGAACGGGGCGGGTGGCCGCTCCAGGAACTTGCCCTCCTTCAGTGCAAGGTACGCGTCGCGCACTTCATTCAGGTAGGCGGCGTAGCTGACGCCGCTGGCTTGCCCGAACGTCTGGTGGTTGTGCAGTGTCACGATGCCGACCAGCTGGCCCTGCCGGTTGACGGCGGGCGCGCCGAGCGTGCTGTTGCCGATGCGCGCGTCAATCTGGAACGCCTGCCCGTTCTCGCGCTCAAGCGCGCTGACGATGCCGTCGTTGACCAGCGTGCCAAGCGGGTTCTGGCCGCGCCCGACCACGATCACCATCTCGCCGCGCTCAAGCGTCACGCGCTCGGTGGGCAGCTCGAAGACCTTCATCTCGGGGCAGGTCTCGTTGATCACGCAGTCGAGCGCAAGCAGCGCGAGGTCGATCTGCTGGTGCCGCCCGACAACTTTTGCCGGCCAGCGCTGGCCGTTGGGCAGCGTCACCGTGATCGCTTCCACCGACTTGCCCGGGCCTTCCTCATTGAAGTCGCCGAGGCAGCGGTCACTGATCAGAATGTGGTTCGGCCCGACCACCAGGCCCGAAAACGGCCCGAGGTCGTAGGCGTTGAACGGGTCGTTGCCCTGCAATGCCCGACGGAACGGCGAGTCGTCCGCGTTGGGGCGGTCGTAGTCGATCTCGACCGAGACCACGTGGCTCGCAACTTCCGCCGCCACGCGCACCCGGTTGTCCTCGATCTGCTTGTGCAGCTTCGCGCTGGGGGCCTTCACGTACAGGACCTTCGCCTTTGACGGCGCGTCCTGCGCGATGCCGCCCGCGCCGGCTAATCCCAGGCCGACCAGCAGCGTCATGGCAAGGAGTGTCTTTTTCATCTGCTTCATCCTGTCTGTCCCGCAGATGCGGGTAAGGGTTTCTAGAAGTCTTCTTCCTTCTCACCGACCACGAGATCGACCGTGGTCTCCTGCCCGGTCTTGGGGTCGCGCACGGTCAACTGGATGTGCGTGCCGACCGGCAGGCCGTGGCTGACGTTCTCTTCGCGCTTGATCTGGCCGAACCCGGAGGGCTCAATGACCCGCTTGATCTCGCCGATGCCCAGCATCTCGCGGATCAGCCCGAAGCGCGGGATGCGGAAGTTGTCCACCCGCACAAGCTGCATGCCCGCGCGGATGCCGGCTTTGTCGGCTGGGCCGCCCGGGCGCACCTTCGTGATCGTGATGACCGGGTCGTCATCCATGCCCTTGAGCGTGAACCCGAGGTCGGGCCCCGCAAGCTCATCTTCCTTGATGCCCTTCTTGAGCTGCGGCAGCACCGCGCGGATCTGGTTGCTGGGCACCGCGCACCCGAGAAAGCGGCCAGCCATGTAGTGGCCGGTCATCATGCCGATCACCTGGCCTTGCAGGTTCAGCACCGGGCCGCCGTGGTCGCCCGGGTGCATGGCGACGTCCACTTCGAGGATGTCGCGTTTGTCCGGCTCGCCGTGAGTGGCGTTGGCGCCCGGGCGCATCACGTCGATCGGCTCAAAGCGGTAGCTTCCGCTGACCGTGCCGTACGAGAAGCTGACGACGCGGTCGATCAGCATGCTGTCGAGGCTGTTGCCGAGGCTCAGCGCGGTGGCGCCCATCGGCACCGCGTCGGAATCGCCGAGCGTCAGGCTGGGAAGCTCGGGGTGGCCCGCGTCCATGCGGATCACGACCAGCAGGTTGCGCTTGTCGCGTCCGACGACCTTGCCGGTGAACTCGGTGCCGTCGTGGGCCATCATCCAGACGCTGTCGCCCGCTTCGAGGTACTTGATGCGGGCGGGCCTGTCGCTGTTTCGCGGCGGGCGGTCCACGTCGGTAAGATCCGACGAATCCATGCACGTGAGCACGTACTCGCCGTCCACCACAAAACCGCTGGATGCGGAGGCGCCGCCGCCGGCCATGCCGGTCTGGCCGACACGCTCAAGCCGCGGGCGCGAACGCGCCACAGCCACAACCGCGGGCGCGTAGGCCTTGGCCATCGCCGTGCGTTCTTGCTGCAGGGTGCGCAGCGTCGCGAAGCTCTTGTCTGCGCTGGCGGTGTTGGTTGCGCTGACGCCCAGCAGCGCGCACAACCCCAGCACGGCCGGAAGCCATGCCTTGCGTAATGCACGTACCATCTGGAAATTCCTTTCTCAGCCGACGGGGCCGCAGCCCCGCATTCACGCTTTTCCTTTTACGTGGCGGACGCGGGGAAGCGAACCGGAAAAACCGGACTTCTTGCAGCCCGTAGCCCGGTTGCGCGGTCGGTTTGCAGGCTACACCAACGCAACCGCTGGTGCTGCTGCGCTCCCAAGGTTTTGGGTTTCAGGTTTTGGGGAACCACGGACGCTTGCGCCCAAAACCCGGAACCCAGAACCCCCAACCACCATGGGCCAGCCCCATCAGCAAGCAGCAGCGGCCAACATTTTCAAACCGACTCTGAACTGCCGTACAAATGCAAGCGGGCCGCCCTTATGGGCGGCCCGCGTTCAAGGCACTGCCACTAGGAAGCCGAGCGCGGCTCGGCGTAGCGGCGGACGATCTGGTCCTTCCACAGGCGCTGCACGGCGATGTTGCTGGTGCCGCCGCACAACTCGTTGAGGGCGGACAGCTTCAGGCTGTACCTGTGCTTGCCGCCTTCCGCGACGTTCTCGCCCAGCAGGATGTAGGCCTGGCTGGTCTCCGCCTGCACGTCGAACACCACGAACTCAAGGCGCACGTCCGGGTTCTCGGTCGACAGCGTGAAGACGTCGCCCAGGTTGACGTTGTGGTTGCGGCCAACGTTCAGCAGCGCGACATCCATCTCGCCCGCCGAAGAGCGGCCGATGTAGTTGCTCTGGCTGAACCCGGTGATCTGCACGGCGCCACTGAGCTTGGTGACAGCCTCAGTGCCGGTATTCCAGTTCGCCACCGTCTTGCCGGGGAAGCCCACGTCGAAGGCGTGAACCGTGTAGCCCATGGCGACGATCAGCGTAATGATGCCCAGCAAGGTCGCCGGCAGCACCAGCCCGAACGCCGCGAACTTGTCGAACTTGCCTTCAGCTTCAGGCTTCGGTGGGGCCGGCTGCCGCGGTGCGGAAACGCCGGCTGCGGTTGCCCCGGGACCCTTGCGTGGAAGTGGCTTCTTTGCCATTGCTTCTTTCCTTCATCTATACGCGCCTGCGCGCGTTGCAGGTTTACTTGCGAAGGGCCGCGCCGCCGAACGCTTCAGCGGTCTTGACCCCGTCCCCTTCGGCGATCACGGTGCCGCGGAACTCTTCCAGCACGCGGCCGGTCGCGCCGTTCTTCTGCACGTTCTCGACCACCATCTTCGCCACGAACCGGTCGTTGCGGAAAATCGTGAACTGCTGCCCGACCTGCACGCCCTCGTGCTCGCCGATGCTGATGCTGACCACGCCGGTGCGCGGGTCGCTGCCCACCGCCACCACCTTGCCGCGCAGCCAACCGCGGCCGGTCGTGTCGGCCATCTGGCGCAGGTTCGGCGCCGCCT
>CAZNBU010000049.1:0-13761 GCA_964571035.1 uncultured Planctomycetaceae bacterium
TCAGCGTGGTGGTCTCGCGCTTGCCGGTGGCGCGGATCGGCCCGGGCGCCTGCACGCGGTAGTGAAGGGATCAAACCAAACCCGCAGTTCTTCGTGAACTTCGTGTCCTTCGTGGTTGGTCGCTTTTCGCAGTTGCAGTTATTGCGAACTTTGCGAGAGGCTAAGCCAGCACGATGTCGAACGTTCCGGTTTCGTATTCGACTTCGCCCTTCTTCTGCTTGCTCAGCTTGATAGTGAGTTCCTTCTTGATGAACCGGTCTGCCAACTGGTGCGGGTCGCCTTCGAAGTAGAGCTGCGTGATCAGCGTGGTGGTCTCGCGCTTGCCGGTGGCGCGGATCGGCCCCGGCGCCTGCACACGATAGTGAATGTGCGGCGGGCGCCACATGTTGCCGTCTTTGTACGCGCCGGGATGGATGGTCTCGAATTCGTAGCGGCCCTGCTCGTCGCAGCGCAGGCGTGCGCGGTTGGTGAAGACGTCGGCGGCGGGCGGGTTCTTGCGGTCGTCGTTGTCGTAGCGGCCGGCGGCGTTGGCTTGCCAGATGTCGATGACGGCGTCAGGCACGGGCTGTCGTGAGTGCAGGCTCCAGACGCGGCCGGTAATGAGCAGGACGGTGCCTTGCTCCAGTGGCGGCGTGATCTTGGCGCGGAAGGGGGCTTTCTCGCGAAAGAACGGGCCCTGGATGTTGTCTTCGGTGCGCTTGGCGCCTTCGGGCAGATTGGCGTCAAGCCACTGAGGCGCGGCGCTGCCGTCGGACGGCGTGGCGAGCGCGGTTGCGGGCAGAAGCAGCGTCGCGCCGAGTGCCGCCACGCCCCCGCGCAGGAACTCCCGTCGATTGCGATTCATGGAACCCTCCGCGACAAGTGTAGCAACGGGCGGGTCGGGCGGCGTAACGGGATTGTAAGGCGGGTTTCACACGGAGGCACGGAGAACTGCAACTGCGTCAGGATTTTCAGGATGGTTAGGATGGTGTTTCTGGCTTCCTGATCATCCTGTCCATCCTGACTGTTTTTCTCTGTTGCTACAGGCTACCGGTCCAGTTGTCGCTTCAGCTTTCTGGCCTGTTTGTACTTTGGGTCGAGCTTCAGGGCACGATCGACGGCTTTGCGGGCCGGGCTGTATTCTCCCGATGCTGCCAGGGCGCCGGCGAGGTAGTACCACACCTCGTCGAGACACCCGTCGCGGCATTTGGTCCCGCGACGGAGCACGGCAACCGCCTGCTCGATCCGACCCAGGCCAAGTTCGAGGGCTCCCAAATAGATGTAGCCTGCCGCGTGCTTGGGCGCGGCTTCAATCGCGAGTTCGTATTGCCGACGCGCCTGCGCGGGCTTCATGATTCGCTCGTAGTGCGCGCCGAGTCCGCTCAGCGCGGCGCGCCGGAAGCGTGGCGGTGCCAGCCGGACGGCTTTGCGGAGCGCGGCTGTCGCTTCCCTCGCGCGGCCGACCTCGGAGAGCGCGCTTCCGTACATGGCCCACGCCCACCACTCGCCGCGCAGGTCGTCGATGATCTGCTCGCCAAGCCGCACAACGGTCAGGTGTTCATAGCGAGTGAAAGCGCGGCGGAATGCGAGTACGGTCTTTTTGTCAGCCATTCAAGTCTAACGTCATTGGGTTGCACACGGAGACGCGGAGAACTGCAACTGCGTCAGGATTTTCAGGATGGTCAGGACTTTGCCCGGCGATTAATCCAGCGTTCGATGTCGCGCGCTCCGTGCACGACGCCGAGGACTCGAATGTCGTCGCCGATGAACCGGAACGGGATCAACACCGAAAACCGCCTGATCAGCACGCGCCGGTATGGAGGGATCAGGATGCGGTAACGCTCGGGCATCTCGTTGAGTGCTTGAATCGCGGTATCAACAGCCTGCGCGAATTCTTTGCCCATTCCGGGAGCATCGAACTCAATCCAGTCGCCATATTCCTGGACGTCCCGCTCGAATTCCGAGTGGAACTCGATGCGCCGCTTCACGCGCGCCCTTTGAACTTCATGGCACGAAGCCGCGCGCGCATGTCGGAGTAGCTGACCGCGAGATCGGGATTCTCATCAAGCTCGCGGTCGCGGCGCTCGATTTCATCCAACTGCTGCCTCGACACCGGAACATCGGCGTCGTCGCCGGTGAAGAAAGAATCCCAGATCGCAGCCAGCAGTTCAGCGCGCTCTTTCGCGCTGAGATTCAACACGGCGTTCTTGATTGCTACAGGACTCATGCCGGCCTCGTGTGCTCCATCATTGTATGTCACCTGGCCATGGGAATCACCACCGGGTTGGCGGCTTTGCGGTTGTAGCGCTTGGCTTCTTGATACCCGGCGTCTATGTGGCGGGCTATGCCCATGCCTGGGTCGTTGGTCAGCACTCTTTCGATTCGCTTGTCGGCTTCCTTGGTTCCGTCGCAGACGATTACCTGCCCCGCGTGCAGCGAGTAGCCCATGCCCACCCCGCCGCCGTGGTGGAAGCTTACCCAGGTTGCTCCGCTGGCTGTGTTGATCAGCGCGTTCAGGATCGGCCAGTCCGCTACCGCGTCGCTGCCGTCTTTCATGGCTTCGGTTTCGCGGTTGGGGCTGGCTACGCTGCCGCAATCCAGATGATCTCTGCCAATCACCACCGGCGCCTTCAGCTTCTTCTGGCGCACGAGCTTGTTGAACAGCAGGCCGGCTTGGTGGCGTTCGCCGTAGCCCAGCCAGCAGATGCGCGCGGGCAGGCCCTGGAACTCGAACGAGTCGCGGGCTTTGTCCAGCCAGTTGTGCAGGTGCTTGTGCTTGGGGAAGAGTTTCTTGAGTTCGCGGTCGGTGGTGTAGATGTCTTCGGGGTCGCCGCTGAGCGCCACCCAGCGGAAGGGGCCCTTGCCCTCGCAGAACAGCGGGCGGATGTACGCGGGCACGAAACCCGGAAAGTCAAATGCATCCTTCACCCCAGCCTCAAGCGCGTGGCCTCTTAAATTGTTGCCGTAGTCGAAGGTGTGCGCGCCCGCGCGCATCAGCGTGAGCATCTGGCGGCAGTGGCGCGCCATGGTGCGGAAGGCTTGGCGTTTGTACTCGTCGGGCGATTGTTTGCGCAGGCGC
Source organism: uncultured Planctomycetaceae bacterium (assembly GCA_964571035.1). Classification (GTDB taxonomy): domain Bacteria; phylum Planctomycetota; class UBA8742; order UBA2392; family UBA2392; genus JADJRK01. The sequence continues at coordinate 3,059 of CAZNBU010000049.1, forward strand.
AGCGCAGCCTGGTAGGTCATCTGGTCGGGGATGTACCCGTTGAGCGGGTCGTGGGCGCTGGTCTGGTCGGTGAGCAAGTCAGGCGTGACCTTGCGGTCGATCAGCCGCTGCAACAGTTCAGTCGCGTTGCAGCACACGCCGATGGTGACGGCTTCTTTCTTCTTGCAGGCTTGCAGCGCGCGGTCGATGGCGGCGTCGATGCTGCTCGCTTGCTCGTCGAGATAGCGGGTTTCGAGGCGACGTTTGATGCGGGTGTCGTCCACTTCCGCGGCGAGCATCACGCCCTCGGCGAACTTGGCTGCCAGCGGCTGCGCGCCGCCCATGCCGCCCAATCCGGCTGTGACGACGAGCTTACCCTTGAGCGTAGCCTTCTTGCCGAAGTGCGTGCGCGCGGCTTGCGCGAAGGTTTCGTAGGTGCCTTGCAGAATGCCCTGGGTGCCGATGTAGATCCACGAGCCCGCGGTCATCTGGCCGAACATCATGAGGCCGCGTTCGCGAAGCTCATAGAAATGCTCCCACGTCGCCCACTTGGGCACGAGGTTGCTGTTGGCGATCAGCACGCGCGGGGCGTCGGCGTGAGTCTTGAACACGGCGACCGGTTTGCCGCTTTGCACGAGCAGCGTTTCGTCTTTGCGCAGCTCGCGCAGCGACTTGAGGATGGCGTCGAAGCACTTCCAGTCGCGCGCGGCTTGCCCAATGCCGCCGTAGACCACCAGCTCGCGCGGGTTTTCGGCGTTGGCTGGGTCAAGGTTGTTCATGAGCATGCGCAGCGGCGCTTCGGTCAGCCACGATTTTGCGTGCAGCTTCGCGCCGCGCGGGGCGTAGATCGCGCGCGGGCCTTTGCCCTTGAGGGCTTTCTCGGCAAGTTGGGCAACAGCAGGCGCGCGGCGCGCGGACTTTTTTGGCGCAGAAGGCATTCGGTTCTCCCGCGCACTCTTCTAGGGCTGTGCCGCTGTCGCGCAAGCACGTCGGAGCTAGCCGGCTCGCTGGAGGCGCACGAACTCGCGCACCTCGGCGTCGAGGCGCACCGCATCTACGCTTGAGGGTTTCAGCCGCTCGCCAAGCTGGTCCATGTCCTTGACCAGCGCGCGCACCATGTCGGCGTCGCCCAGTGAGTGCGCGCAGCGCGCCCAGATCCAGGAGGCTCGCAGCAACCCTTCGTCGTTGCGCGGCACCGAGCGCTCGGCGGCTTCGTGCGCCGCCTGCGCGTCTTCGATGGCTTCCGCCGTCTGCCCAGCCGCCAGCCGCACTTCAGCAAGCTGGGTGCGCAGCTTGATCAACTGCTGCACGCTCTGGGTAATCTCGGCGGTTTCGATCGCTTCCAGCAGGCACGCCGTTGCGGGCTCGTACTGGCCGTCTGCACACAGCACGCGTCCGCGCGTTTCCGCGATGGTCAAGCTTTCGGTGACGGTCATTTCGGGCGACACCAACACCTCAACCTGTTGAAGCTGCTCGTGTGCGGCGTGAGTGTCGCCTGCCGCAAGGCGCAGGTTGATAAGAGCGCAAACGTTGGGGACGTAGTACTTGATCATGCCATTGCGCAGCGCATCCTCGGCTGCGCCTTGAAACTCGACTTCGGCTTCGCCTGCCTTGCCTGTCTTGTACAGCAAGGCCGCCACCTGTGTGCGGTTGATGACGAGGCTGCGCTGGTCGTCAAACTCGCGGAAGATCCCGTCGGCGCGCAGGAAGCTCCGCATTGCTTCTTCATGGCGACCGAGGCTGGCCAGCGCTTCCCCCTGCGCCCCGATTGCGACTCCCATCATCGGCCGCTCGCCGAGAGCAAATGCGAGCTCTTCCATTTCGATCAGGTGCTCGAGCGCAGACGGGACTTCGCCCAGCATCGTCAACATGTTGGCGTGCAGCAGCAGGTTGCTGCAAACGAAGTACGTCCTGCCGGTGGACCGATTTATCCGCTCCGCCTTTGTCACTGCATCGAGCGCTTCGTTGAACCGGCCAAGGTCCTTGAGAATGCCCGCGCGGCTACTTTCGAATATGCCGAGAAACTCCTGCTCGTGGTCGCGTGTGTCTGCGAGCAGGGACTCAAGCCGCTTCAGCGCCTCCAGCGGCCGGCTCATGCACCGATGCGCCATGGCGATACGGAAGCGCGCCGAGAGCATCTCTTTACGGTCGGAGACAGGATCCGCGAGTTCAAGCTGGCGCGTTGCCAACTCAAGCAGTTCCTGCGCGCGCCCGCCGCTGTCGGCGGCGGTGCCCGCCGCGACGATTGCGCGCAACTGCTGCTTGCGCGGCATCCACTCCGGCGCCGCAATCGCCCGTAGCCGATTGATGCGGACCAGCGGCTTTTCTTTCTTCAGGCCGTCAACGATGGGGATCAGCGCATCGGCTGTCTGTATGGCGCTTTCGGCGTCAAGCCGACCCGCGCCCGCCCCGGCTTCGGCGATGGCGTCCAGCAATTTCATGCTGGCTGGAACGTCAACGGGATCGGCCTGCGTCAGCCTTGCCAGTTCCGCCCAGAGACCACTTTGCTGATTCGAACTCTTTACCGCACCGCTGCGTGTCGAAACTCCGCTCATGGGTGTTCAACGTGCCCTTTCGTGGCATTCGCACATGCCAGCCCCCGGGAGAATCGTACAGAAATTGCGGCGTGATTTCGCCCCTACTCAATCTTGAGGAAGTACGGGCGGGCGTTGTCTTTCCAGGGGTGCAGGTGGCCGTTCTTGTCGGTGTCTTCTACTTCTACCCACCCCACCGTCAGGCCATCGCGCGATGCCGTGAACCCGCGCGCTTCCAGCGGGAACTCCGCCACCTGGTGGAACTTCAGCGCGCGGTCCATCAGCATAAGGCGCGAGCGCAGGTTGCCGCGCTCCACCAGCAGCAGGCCGCGGCCGTTGATCCACGCCAGCACCTCATAGTCGAAGCGTGAACTGGGCGAGCGCGTGTCGCGGTGCTCGGCGTCGTCCACGATCAGGATTTCCCAACCGCCCTTCACGCCGCGCTGCATGTTGGGCGGATAGCGCATGCTGTTGTCCTTAGCCGGCTCGCGCTCCTGCACGCCGAAGTACGAGCCCTCGCCGCGCGTGACCAGGACCGACTTGCGGCTGGGGCGGTAAAGCGAGGTGACGGCGCCGTCCTTGGGGTCGAAGACGCTGTAGTGGACATAATCGAGCAGCGTCGGCTTGGGCGTCTCCACTTCCTTGTCGTCTTCGGGTAGCGCGCGGCGGTAGTTGGGGCGGCCGCGCTGCGGATCAGGCGCCTGCATGCGCTCAATGAGCAGTTTGCCGTCCTCCAGCACCATGCTGATATTGAACGCCTGCACCACGCGCTCGCGCTTGCCGGTCACCAGGTTCAGCGTGACGATCCACCCGCTGACGTCGTCGTCGCCGGGCGTGGCGACCAGCAACTCGCGGTCTTCGCGCCACGCGGCAACCGGCATCTCGCCAGACGCCAGCGTCGCGACCTGTCTTGTGTTGCCGCCGTCGCGGTTGGCGACGATCAGCGCGGCTTCGTCCAGCTCGTCAATCGCGCCGTCGTCGTTGCGGTCGTAGCGGCGCGAAGAGAACACGATGCGCCCGTCGGTGAGAAACAGCGGCGGCAGGGCGTCCACGCCGGTCTCGGCGATCTTGGCTTCCGCCTTTTCGGGACCGACCGAGTACAGCGCGTAGGTGACAAAATCGGGCGCGCCGTCCTTGCCCTCGGTGCGGGAAGCCTCCCTGTAGTAGTAGAAGCGGTCGCCCTCGGGCGTCAGCGTGTGGCGCAGGATTGCGCCCGGCTGCACGCTGAGCGAGCGCGCTCGGGTGCCGGCCAGGGTGCCGATCCAAGCCGCCGTCGTCGCGTCTTCCGCCGGCCGGGGCTGCAGCGAGCCCTTGGGCTCTTCGGGCTCTTCGCCTTCGCCGGGCTCAGGCGGCATTTCATCCTGCGCGAGCGCGATGGCACTCGCCGACACAAAGAGCAACAGCGAATTACCAATAACCAATAACCAATAACCAATGCCTCTCCGGCGCGGCTTCTCATTGGTTACTGGATATTGGTTATTGGTCATTTGCTGTTCACCCACCAATACGCGCTCACACCGGCTCACCGGCAACGGTTCGGGTATCGCGCCGGCTGCTGACCGCCAGCGTGTTGGTGGTGCGCGGGCGGCCGGTGGCGCGCGGCGGGCGGTACGGGAAGAAGACGGTGAACGAGCTGCCCTTGCGCAACACGGAACTGACGGCGATCCGCCCGGCGTGCGCCGACACGATTTCCTTGCAGATCGCGAGGCCCAACCCCGTGCCGTCCACGTTGCGCGAAAGCTCCTGGTCTACGCGATAGAACTTCTCGAAGATGCGCGCGAGGTCCTCCTGCGGAATGCCGATGCCGCGGTCGGTTACCTCAATGAACAGGTCGTTGTGGTCGATGCCGACCTGCACCGTCACGAATTTCTCCGCGCCGCTGTATTTAATCGCGTTGCTGAGCAGGTTCAGCAGCACCTCGCGGATCGCGTCCTTGTCGAACACCGCCTGGCTTGGCAGCCCCGGCAGCATCTTGAGCCGCACCTCGCCCTGCACGTTGGCCATCTGCGCCTTGAACAGACCCACCGTATCGCGCACGACCTGGGCGATGTTGTTCGGCTGCATGTTGTACTTCTTGACCTGGTTTTCGACCTTGCTGAACGAAAGCACGTGGTCGATCAGCGCGCCAAGCCGCTCGGTCTCGGTCATGATGACCTCGAGGCAGGCTTTCACCTGCGCTTCATCTTTAACGCGCCCGAGGTTGAGCGTCTCGACGAACATGCGAATGCTGGTCAACGGCGTCTTGAGCTCGTGCGTGACGTTGCTGACGAAGTCCACTTTCTTGCGGGCCTCGCTGGCTTCGCGCAGGATCATGTGCACCACCATCAGCGTCGCGCTGGCCACAATCGGCACGCACAGCACCGCGATGATGACGTACATCGTGCCCAGCAGCCGGTCTTTGTTCAGCAGCGGGTTGCCTGCGTCCAGCTTCATGGCGACAAAGCGGTCGGGCAGCAGCTTCTGGTGCACCGGGATCAGCCCCAGCGTCTCCTGCCCCTGCGTTTTCTGCGCGTTGTGGTCGAAGGCTTCGCGGCCCGCCTGCGCCAGCGAGAGCGTGTCTTCGCGCAGCTCAATCGAGCCCATTAACTCGGCGACCAGGGCGTCGATCTGGCCGGGGTTCAAGTGCCACGCGATGAACCCCTTGGAAGAGGGTTGATAGAACACGATCCACGTGTGGGTCTGTCCCTTCGAATCGGGGGGCAGGGTAATGGATTCCCGCACCACTTCGCGCGAAGCCACCCGCGCCCCGATATCTTCGATTGCTTCGACCAGCGATGGCGGGGCTTGGAACTCCTGCGCTGATTCAAGGCTGCGCGAAGCCATCACCCGCTGGTCCAGCCCGATCACGCAGTTGGATGCCAGCGCGTGCAGATAGTCGGAGAAGTAGTGCTCGACTTCGCCCGTGACGCGCGCCATGTCTTCGGTGCTCGCGGGCGGATCGATGGCAAGCTCGCCGGTGCGGGCCTCGACCGCGCTTTCCAGTTGCCCCTGGATCACGCGCAGGTCGTCGCGGTACTGGTCTTCGCGCAGTTCGTTCTCACGCAGCGCGTAAGCACCGAACAGGCCCAGGATCACCGTGGGCGCAATGATCGCGAAGATCGCCAGGGGATACAGCAACCTGCGCTGGGTCCAGCGTCGTACCTGAAGGGCCAAGTCAGTCTCCGGGTCCTGCCTTCAACATTAAAGCATGGTTTTTGGCGCCGGGGCTGCCGGATTCGCCGTTTCGCCGCTGCCAAATCTTCGGCAGTGCGCATCCTGCAGGTTCATTGTATCCTGTTGGCTGGGGCGGTTTAGCGGGGAAGGACACATGAAACGCACCCGGTCACAATCGCGGGCGGACGCAGGAGCAGGCGATTCGCCGCGCATGCAGCGCTTCGAGCGCTACCTTGAGCGCTTCCGCGGCCCCATTTTCACCTACGTCCTGCGTCTCGTGAAGGACGAAGCCGCCGCCGAGGACATCGCGCAGGAAACCTTCGTGCGCCTGTTCAAGGAACTCGACCGCATCCGTGACCAGACCGCGTCCGCCTGGCTTTACCGCGTTGCCCGCAACCTCGTCACCGACTACATCCGCAAGAAGCGGCCGGTGACGTTCACGGTCCTGCGCGGCAAAACCGCCGACGATGACGAGGACGGCCCGGCCCTGCAGTTCGAGCACCCAGGTCGCGGCCCAGCCGCCGGCACCACCAACAACGAGCTGCGCCACCTGATCGACGAAACGCTGGAGGCCATGAGCCCCAAGTTCCGCGACGTGCTCGACCTCGTGGACGTGCAGCAGCTCACGCACGAAGAAGCGGCTGAAATCCTGGGGTGCAGTGTAAAGACCGTCTCGGCCCGCCTGGCGCGCGCCCGCGAGTTCTTTACCCACCGCATTGCCAGGCACGTCGAGGAGTTCCGCGAGGCCGCGGATACCCAGACAGGAACCTGAATTTTAGGGGTTTTTCAACGCGCCCTGACCGTATCAACGGTCGGATGCGGCTACCCCCGTGCCGCTTGGTGCTGAGCCCCTGCAATGAAACCTGCCGACTACCAGCCGTTTCCGCCGGAAGTCCATGACTTCGTCGATGGCCGCCTGAGCGCCGAAGCCGAGCGCGACTTCGAGCGCCGCATGGCCGCCAACCCGCAGTTGCGCGAGCAGGTGGAGTCGCTGCGCAAAGCCATCAACCTGCTGCGCGACCTGCCGCCGGCGGCACCCGCCGTGGACTTCGACAAGAAGGTCATCGGCCGCATCCGCGAAGAAGAACTGGCTGACCGCGCCCGCCGCCGCATCGTGGCGTCGCCGCGGCCGCTGTGGCAGCACGCGGTGCAGGTAGCCGCCGGCGCGATGGCGGCTTCGCTGGTGCTGGCGCTGATCGGGCTGCCGGGCGTGTTCGAGACTGAGCCGGTGCTGCCGGGCTCCGGCGGCGGCATGGAAGTCGCGCAAGTCGCCCCCACCGAAAGCGACCTGCTGCCGGTTCTGGGCGACCACTACGAACGCTTCGCCAGCCTGCGCCGCAACGTAGGCGGCACCACGCTGGACAACGCCGACCTGCAACGCCAGTTGCTGCGGATTGAGCTGGAAGCCTCCGATCTGCCGCGCCGCCAGCGCTGGCTGATGCCGCTGGTCGCTGAGCTGCCGATGGACCGGCGCATTGAGTACGAAAACTTCCTTCAAGAGATGGACCGCGCCCTGCGTGTGCTGGAAACCGAAGTCAACAGCAGCAAGGTTGACCTCGGTCGTGTGCGCGCCGGATTGCAGGCGGTCAACGTGCCACAGGACCTTGTGGGCGGGTACGAGATTGTCGCCCGCGCCGGAATGCCGACCACGCGCCGCCTTGTGCACGACGCAGGCGTGCCGGAAGAGTTGCAGCACTACGCCGAGGTGCGGGCCGCCGACTACCGCCACGACCCGCGCGGAGTGATCGCAGCCGCCGACGCGTACCTCGGGCGCTGGAACCAGGGGCACCTCGCCGATGAAGCGCGCGCCGCCCGGGTAGGCGCGCTGCTGCGGCTTGGCCGCAACTCGGAAGCGGCGCGGTACTTTGACGAGGCGTTCTCGCGGCACTCGCGCGACTGGACGCGCCGGCAGTCGGACCTGTTCGGCGAGTTTTTCACAGACGGTCAGAAGTACACGCTCTTCAATGCCCTCCGAGCGCTGCCGCCGGGGTAAGACGAACTGCTTGACGCGAAGGACTTCGCGTTTGCAGTTTTGCAACCTGCCGCTATGACGCCCCGTCGCCCCTTGACGCGAAACATCAAATGTGTAAAAATCTCGGCGGAGATGTGTATGCCGGACCTGCGCCGCGTTTTGAACATTGAAGTGCCCCTGGTCGTCCGCCTGGCGGAGCGCCAGATGACGGTCGGCGACGTGCTTGATCTCGCGCCCGGCGCGATGATCCACTTCAACGCGGGCCCGGATGAGGCGCTTGAGCTTCTCGCCAACGGCAAGGTCATCGCGCGCGGGTGCGCCGTCAAAGTCAATGAGCGCTTCGGGTTGCGCGTTGAGCGCGTAGCCCGCACAGCCGAAACCGTGCAGGCGCTGACACAGGGCAACGATTCGCAACCCGGCAACGCCGCCTAGCCGCCGGTATTCCAAAAATCAAAGTCCGTGAATTCGTCGCGTGGCGCGTTATACTTAAGCGCGAGGTGCCGCGATGAGCCTTCAGATGCGCTGCAAATGTGGTTGGTGCGGACCGGTCAGCGAAGTCTACCTCGGCGGGCAGATTGCCTGCCCTGATTGTGGCGAGCAGGTCGAAGTCTCCCAACCGTCCACCCCGTACGCTTATCCCCCGTTTCCGGCTTGGGATTCCCAGCGCCGCAAGACGGTGAAGCTACCGCCGGCGCCGCAGTCAACGGTGTGCGGCGGGCGGAAGTACACCTGCACCTACCAGCGATCATCCAGCTGCGAGGCATGGAACGCGCTCGGCCTCAGCATTGCGGGTCTGGTGCTGGCGTTTGGCGATTTCTCATGGGTGGCGTCGATCGTGCTGTCGGTGTGCGCCATCTTGATCGCGATCCGCGCGCGCCGAACCGCGGCGTCGGAGCATCGCCCGAAGCCGGTCAAATCAGTGATGGCGATAAGCACCTCCATCGTAGCGCTGCTGTTTGCTTCGTCGACAATGCTCGGCGGCCACGGATGCACGCGCCTTCAGGAGCTGCGCAGCGACATGCCGAGCTGCTCAAAGTCGTCCGAGATCCCGGTTGTCAGCGAGAAGCACCACTGGACATTCGAATACGACGAATCCAAGTGCCGCAAGACGTTCCAGACCACAACCTGCACCGGCTCACCGGAATGCGCACCCGCGACCGTTGACGCCAAGGGCGAGCCCGCACAAACCGCAGCGACTGATTAATCGGCGTTTCGCCGTGCTCCCGGGGACCGACGACAGTTGTCGGTCCCTTTCATTTTCCGGCAAAGCGTATGGACGCCAGCCGCCTCGCGCGCCATTCTTGCGGCGGAGGAACCACCATGCGCATTGCCGCCGCACTTCCGTTGCTCGCGCTGCTGCTCAACGCCGCCGCCGCCCAGGACGCTGAGCCAGCCGACACAAAATTCTCCGCCGAAGAAGTGAAGATCGCCGTGCCGGCCATCGAAGCCGACGGCGAGACGATCCCCGCGTGGGAGATCGCGGGCACGCTGAATCTGCCCAAGGGCGACATGCCCGAGGCAGGGTGGCCCGCGGTGTTTTTCGTTTCCGGCTCAGGCACCCAGAACCGCCACGGCAAGCAAGGCGGCCTCGACCTCGGCACCACCGAGGTGCTGGACGCCGTCGCCAACGCCGGGTTCGCCGTGCTGCGCGTGGACGACCGCGGCACCGGCGATACGCCGCTGGGCCCGAAAGGGATCGACCCGACCAAGATCGGGTACAACGACCTCGTGGCGGATGCGCGCCACTGCGTCAACTGGCTGCGCGCGCACGCCAAGGTGAACAAGGAAAAGGTGTTCGTGATCGGCCACAGCGAAGGCGGGTTGACCGCGCCGATTCTCGGCAGCGAAGGCCTGTGCGCGGGCGTGGTCTGCATGGCCGGCATCGGCCGCAACATGTACGACGTGATCTACGAGCAGGTGCAAGACGCCAACGCCGCGCAGCCCAAGGCAACGCGCGACGCCAACCTGAAGGTGCAGAAGGAGTTCCAGGACGCCGCCAAAGAAGGCCGCGACCCGGATTTCAACATGCTGGGCGCAGCCGCCGCGCCGCAGTTGAAAAAGGTCTGGAACCAGCAGATGAAGCCGGCGCTGAACTGGTTTCGCGACCACTTCAACCTCGACGTGCCGGCCATTCACGCCAAGGTGAAATGCCCCGCGTTCGTCGCGCAGGGCGAAGCCGACTTCCAAGTGAAAGCAGAAGCCGACGGGCGCCAGCTCGCCAAGAACCTGCTGGCGGGCGAATGCACGGACGTAACGTTCAAGCTATACGCCGACCTCGACCACCTGTTCAAGCCGTGCAACGGCCGCAAAAGCACGCTGGCCATGTACAAGGAAGACCGCCGGGTAGACGCAGCGTTCATCAAAGACCTCGTAGCGTGGCTAGCCGCAAGGGCGTGAACTACAGCCTCGCGCAGAGATCGCAGAGCGCGCAGAGAAGTCGCTTTGGCATCGCGCGCCGCTTGCGCCTTCGCGCCTGTGCGTGAGGCAAGCCTTTCTCTGCGATCTCCGCGCTCTCTGCGCGAGCCAGCTTTTCGCTTGGAAGTGAGCCACGCGCTTCCAGTGCGTGTGCATCAAGCTAGCTTCCGCACCGGAGGCAGAATGCAATTCCCACACAACGTACTGGCGATCACCGGCGCGAGCTCCGGCATTGGCGCCGAGCTTGCAATCCAGCTCGCAAAGCACGGATGCAAACTCGGGTTGATGGCCCGCCGCGCCGAGCTGCTTGAAGAACTCGCAACCAAAGTGAAAGACAACGGCGGAGACGCGATCGCCCTGCCGTGCGACGTCGGCGACTACGCGCAGGTGCAGCGCGCCATGCAAACCCTGCACGAACGCTTCGGCCCCATCGACTGCGTGATCGCCAACGCCGGCATCGGCCAGCCGGTCGAGCGCCTCAAGTTCGATCCCCAAACCACCGAGCGCATCTTCCGCACCAACGTGCTCGGCATGACCAACGCCTTCTACGCCGCGCTGCCGGACATGCTCGCCCGCAAGCAGGGGCACCTGGTGGGCATCGCAAGCCTCGCCAGCTACCAGGGCCTGCCCGAAGACGCCGGCTACGCCGC
>CAZNBU010000050.1:0-13510 GCA_964571035.1 uncultured Planctomycetaceae bacterium
CTGCGCGCCTGTGCTCGATCTGGACGGCACCACGCTGTACACCCGCACGCTGCTGCGCTCGCTTCGCGACAGTGGTGACCAGGTCATGCTGGTGTCGCCAGGCGGCCCGCTGATGGAAACACTCAACGGCGCCTATCACGAACACGCCGAGGTGCCCGGTGACCGCAAACCCGGTCTGTTCGCGCGCCGCAAGCTGCGCAACGCAGTGGACGAGTTTGAGCCGGACCTGATCCACGCCGTCATGCCCGACCCGTCGCTGCCCGCTGTGCGGCTGGCCAATCAGTTCGGGTGCCCCCTGGCAGTCAGCGTTCACGGCGTAAAGCCTGGCGAAACGCCCGAACCCGACGACCAGGATTACGACGCTTACATCGCCTCCGACCACGGCGTGCGCCAGGTGCTTCTCAACGCCTGCAATCTCGACCGTGACCGCACCACGCTCGTGCCCAACTGCGTCTACCCCGAGCGCAAACCGCTCGAGCGCGACTTCACCAACACCCGCCGCCGCCCCGTCGTCGGGTGGATCGGCCCGCTTACTGCCGGTTGCGGGTACCACTGCTTCATCGAAGCCGCGATGAAAATCCAGGGCCGCGGCCTCGACACCATGTTTTCCATCCTCGGCTCCGGCCCCGAGGCCCGCGCCGTACGCGACGCGGTCGAAGAACGCGGCATGCTGCAGCGCATCATCGTCGTGGACGGGTTGTTCGACTACAGCAGCATCTGGAGCCCGTTCGACATCGTCGTGGTAGATTCGCGCCAGCAAGCCGCCGAGCTGATGGTCCTGCACGCCATGGCCAACGGCCGGCCGGTCGTCGCCACAGAAGGCAACGCGATCTTCAGCGTAATCGAAGACGGCGTAGACGGCGTGATCGTCCCGCGCGACAACCCCGACGCGCTGGCGGAGCGCCTGCTGATGCTCGTGCAGAACCCTGCAGAGCGCTTCCGCATGGGGTTAGCCGGGTTCAACAAAATCGAGGAGCTCTACCGCCCGCCCGACATGGCCGCCGCAATCAACCTCGTCTATTCGATGATGCTGAAAGAAGAGCCGCTGCCAAAGTCGTTCGAAACAGCACGCGTAAGCAAAAGAAAATAGTGCGGTTGCGGGTGTTGGGTTACGGGTTAGCGGGCGCATACTGACGCTCCGGCCAAAAACCCGAAACCCAAAACCCAAAACCCGAAACCCAAGGCCCATGCCGGTCTCACGCTACGACAAACTCTTCGCCCACGTCGCCTCCATCACGGGGCTGCTGAATTCCAAGCAGGTGGAGCAGCTCTTCTCCGCCGTAGAATCCGGCGAAGTCCGCGATATGCCCAGCGCCGCCGCGCGCAAGGGCTTCCTTGCCGGCGACGTCGCGGCGGCCATCGGCATCCTGGCAAGCGAGCTGGCTTCACGCCGCATCGCCGAAGACATTGAGCCCGGCGGCATCGTCGCCTCCGGCCGTGCCGACGGCGAAACCAACGGCGCCATCTACCCCCGCGCGCTGGGCAACTACCACAAGCTCAAGCAGGTCGCCCGCGGCGCCATGGGCATCATCTTCAAGGGCGAGCGCCGCAACGACGGCGGCGTCGTCGCGCTAAAAGTCCTGCCGCTGCAAACCCTCAACGACCCCAAGGATGCTGACCGCTTCAAACGCGAAATCGAAACCATCACCAGCCTCGTCCACCCCAACATCGTGCGCGTGTTCGATTTCGGCCAGGAGGAAGACTTCCTCTATTACGTCATGGAGTTCCTGCACGGCCGCAGCCTGCGCGAGCTCATCAGCGACCGCGGCCACCTATCCCCCTTCCACGGCGTCGAGATCCTGCGCGACGCCGCCCGCGGCGTAGCCTTTGCCCACCAGCACGGCGTCATCCACCGCGATCTCAAGCCCAGCAACATCATGATCTGCAACGACGGCGCCGTAAAAATCGTCGATTTCGGCCTCGCCTTCCACAAGACAAGCCACATCCTAACGGCCACCGGCATCACGCTCGGCACGCCCGCGTACATGAGCCCCGAGCAGATCGACGGCACCCGCACCGACATCAACGAGCGCAGCGACATCTACTCGCTGGGCGTATCGCTGTACGAAACCCTAACCGGCCGCCGCCCGTACGAGGGCGACAACCAGTACGATGTAATGAAGCGAGTCCTGTTCGATGAGCCCGTGCCCGCCCACAAGCTAAGCCCCACAGTCCCGCAGGAGATCAGCCAGATCATCAGCAAAGCCATGGCCAGAAACCCAGCCGACCGCTACCAAAGGGCAGGAGACATGATCAACGACCTGGATGGATTCCTTGAGGAATGAGCACCGGTGCCGGGTTTTGGGTTACGGGTTACAGGAAAGGCAGCCTGCCAAGCCCCAAAACCCAGAACCCAACCCCCAAAACCCGTAGTCCGACCCAACACCCAGCACCCAAGACCCAACACCCTCAGTCATGTAAGATTTGTCAATAACCCCAAAACACCCGGCTGTGCCTTGACTTGCGTCTATTCAACAACCGGTTAGTTGAATTTCTTGGAAAAAGATTGGACGCCTTGTGTGGCCCATGATAGTTTCGTGACACTGGCGAAGGAAAGCCGTGAACCTTCGTGAAAGTGGCGGTGATGTTTCCTCCCGACGCTTTACACGGAACCGCGGCCAAACTTCAATTACGAACTAATTCCGTTTGGTCCCGCCCGACTGGGCAATTTTTGCAGGAGAAGAACATGCGCAGTGCAAAGAAAGGCTTCACCCTGATCGAGCTGCTGATCGTGGTGGTCATTGTGGGCATCCTGGCCCTCGCGGCCATTCCGCTGATCACAGCCAACACCCGCGACGCCCGTCGCTCGGAAGGCGAACAGCTGCTTGGCTCGATGAAGAACCGCGTCAAGGTCGCCTACACCAAACTTGGCGACACCAACTTCCCAACGCAGTTGACTGGCGAAATGGACGCTGCGACTAGGGGTTGCGGTGTTCAGACGGCAGAACTCAGTGGCAAGTACTTCAACGTCGACCCAGGCGTTACTGGCGATGCCACATCGTTCGTGCTCGTCACGACAACCGGTACCGCCGGTGTTGCCAGCGATCTCAACGCCACGGGTACCTTTAGCCTGACGACCCCCAGCGGCGATTCGATCGTATGGTCGTAACCTCAGACCGCATTGCTTAGCCCGAGACGGGGTGCCGGAAACGGCACCCCGTTTTGCTGACACATCATGTTCGATATGCACTTGACTTGTTGGCTCTGGTGCTGTACTAACTGTAATATCTCCGTGTAAGAAAGCGGGAGGCACTGTGCGGAACTTTAGAAGGTCAAGACGCGGATTCACTCTTATTGAAGTCGCCGTGGCAACGATCGTGGTGGTGATCACAACCATAGTCGGTGCGGCCTTTTACGCGGAATCGCGCATTCAAGAAATCAAAGAATGGCACGAGCAGAACGGGCTGTTCCTCGCCGAGCGTGAGGTCGAATCTTGGCAGGGCGCGGGATACAACGCCTTGGCTGGGTGGGCATCGACCGACGTGACATCCGCTACATCACCGAGCAGCAACGTGTTTCTTCCCTATGGGTACGCCTTTGCCTTTCCAGATGCCAACTGGAACCAGGCGCTTCGGTTCAAGCCCGTTGCTCTGGATGGGTTCAACTACCGGATTCGCGCGCAACAACTCTACACGCACTCTTCGCCATCCACGAATCCAGATGACTTCTATGTCCAGGACACATGGAACAACGGAGCAGGGAACGTCGTGTCGCGCTATCGCATCGTTCGGGTAGTAGTGCAATGGGGAACATTTTCCGGTTTCGGATCGAGTGATCGCCTTGTTCAGGAAACTCGCGTAGCTAGGTAGCTGGAGAGGGTGCGATTATGAAACGCAAAGATTTGCGCGGCTTCACACTTGTCGAAGTCCTCGTGGGATTGGTGGTCGGCACAATCCTGTTACTCGGCATGGGCACCATGGTCATACACCTCTTCACTGGCATAGCTGACTCGGGCGACTTTGCTGAGGCGACCGGCAAGATCGACACAATCAGGCAGTTGACGTTTGATGCTCGCACCGGTGAGGAGTTGCTGTTTCCCACTACCAATGGCACCAGCGGTGCTTGGACGTCCGGCGGGTTTAGTGGGCACCAGGTGCGCTTCCGGGCAATCGATTTTGATCCAGATACCGGAGTTTCCACGCGCACATTCATCAACTGGGAATCTCGCCGTCCTATGACTGCCAGCCCTAACGATCCTTATACGGTATTCCGCTGGGTTCAGCGGGACACGAATGGGGATCGGCTGGAGAATGACGGTGGCTACGTTCTAACGTTCCAAGAGTTTGGAGTAGACCTTTTCACCGTCCGCCGGGAGACCCGCAACAACTTCTCCGTCGAAATGCGTGCAAAGGAGAACGAGGAAAGCGCGCACATCCAGATGTCGGTTTCCTTGCGAAACGTTAAGTAGAATCTGACGTACTGCTCTGCATGATTTTCCCGGCCCGTGTAAGACGGGCCGGTCTTCGTATCTTCTTGTCCCGGAGTAAGTTGACGCTTCCCAATCCACCGCGTATCTTCCCCTCGACAGTTTCAGAAACCACTCATCACCACGGAAGGGAACATGGCTACTCTCGCCGTTGGCATCGACGTAGGGACCTCATCCGTAAAAGCCGTGGCCCTGCGCCGCACAGGCTCCGGGTTCGCCCTGCGCAGTGTCGGCCAGGCCGACATCCGCCGCTCTGAGTTCCATCCCGAAGAATCGCCGCAAGCTATTGCGGAGGCCCCTCTTAGGGCGCTGGAACGTGTGTCACAAGACGGCACCTTCGCCCGCAAGGCCTGCGCCTTCGCGGTCTCCGGCCCGCGCGTGGCGCCCCGCCTGTTCAAGTTCCCCGCCATCCCCAAAAGCGAGGTCGAGCAGGCCATCCGCTTTGAAGCTGAGCAGATCATCCCCTTTGACCTCGCCCAGGCCGCCCTGGACTTCGTGCTGTTCGACGAGCTCATGGAAGAGGGCAAGCCGGTCATGGAAGGGCTGGTCGTCGCGGTCCACCGTGAAGAGGTGGACAAGCGCTTTGTGCTGCTAAAAAGCGCCGGGTTCGACCCCGTGGTGCTCGACATCGACACACTGGCGCTGGCTAACGCATACAGTGAGACCGAGGGCGTCAACGAGCGCGAGACCGTCGCGCTGCTGAACATCGGCGCCCGCTTCACGAACCTGAGTATCATGAACGGCCCGCGCCGCGTCTTCGTGCGCGACATCGCCACCGGCGGCGACATGCTTTCGCGGGCGATCAGTGAAATCTACGGCCTTGATCTGCCGCAGGCCGAAAAGCGCAAGCGCGAAGCCGCCTACACGCCGCTGGACGACCTGGAAGGTGGCGGCGGATTCGACGAGTTCGGCGGCACCGACGGCGGCGCCATGGGCGAGTTCGGCGAGCCCAGCGGCAACATGGGCGGCGACACCGAGGGGTTTGAGCCGCTCGACGACGACGCCAACGAAGAGTACGTGCTGCTCGACAGCGACGAGTCCGAGTTCCAGAGCGACGCGACGCTGACCGGCGAAGAGGGGTTCGAAGCCAGCGCAGCCACGCAGGACGGCATGTCGGCTGCGCAGCGCATTTCGAGCAACCGCGCGGTGCTGGCGGACGCGCTGGGCGACCTGGTGAGCGAGATCCAGGACACGTTCAAGTATTACATCAATCGGCGGATCATCCCGCGTGTAGACAAGGTGCGGTTGTGCGGCGGTACGGCGAAGTTCCCGGACATCGGGGAGTTCTTCGCGGGGCAGCTCGGCGTGCCGTGCGACCTGTGGAACCCGTTCGCGCGTATCGACGTAGCCGGCGTGTCCGGCAAGTATCCGCCGAACTTTCTCGACGAAATGGGCCCGGGCATGGCAATCGCAGCCGGGCTGGCAATGAGGGCGCTGTAGAAGGGTTTTGGGTTTTGGGTTTAGGGTTTTGGGGGAGGCCAGGGTATCGGGCGCTGCTGTTGAGCAGTTCCCCAACACCCGGAACCCAACACCCAACACCGTCGCGGAGCGACCATGTTTGAACTGAACCTGATCAAGGACAAGGCCAAGGCGCGGCAGCGGCGCCGGATTATCTTCATGAGCATCGTGTGTATCGCACTGCTCAGCGGCCTGTGCCTGATCGCGGTGGGCAGCCTGTTCTGGACTGAATCGACGCGCCTCGGGACCGTTGAGGCAGACATCGCCTCCGTGACCTCCACCATCAAAGCGCTTGAGGCCGAGGTTAAGGTCAAAGAGCCGATTGCTCGCAAGCGGCGCAACGGCATGATTCGGGCTTGGCAGGAAGATTACGACGTCATCCAGAACCGGCCGCGCATGACACCGGTGCTCAGCGACATTGCCCGTTACCACCCGCGCAACGGCGATTTCTGGTACAACGAGATCCACATCCGACCGATTCGGGCAACCGGCACCGGGAACCAGCAGTCGGACCCAAGCGGGGCTGCGAAGGCGCTGATGGGCACCCGCTCCCTCGAAGGTGAAGGTTACATCGAGATCGAGCAGAGCGACGTCATGACCGACAACGAGTTGCGGGACATGACGGCCAAAATGACGGACATGGTCGACCTGGTCGGTGTGCCGACCTTTACGATCACAGACAACATGCAGTCGGAGGGGCTGGCCCTGGAGGGTGGGCGTTACGTTCGCTTCTCCGTAAGGGCGGCGGCTACGACTTTTGCCGGGGCGCGCGGCGGCCCGGCGATCCCGTAGGAGCAAGCAATGGCGGACGGCGCTACAGGGGACTGGACAGCAGGCATCATCGCGATTACGGCCGCGCTTTTGATCGGCGCTGGGCTCACGATCGGCGCCTATTTTGGCGCCTACAAGCCCAAGCAGGAGCAGCGCATTGCGGCCGATGTCAAGCTTGGCGACTTGATGGTGGATCAGGCTCGCGTAGAGATGGAACTTGAGCGAGTACGCGGCATGGAAGCTGATGCGAAGAAGATGGAAGAGCGGGTTGCTGTATTGGAGAAACGCTTTGCGGAAGGCAACGCCGCCGACCTGGACGTTCCTGCTGTGCGGGAAAAGCTCAAGACGTTATGCCTTTCGCACAACCTGGATTTCCAGGACGCGGTGCGGCAGCAGCGCGACGCACAGATGGTGTACAAGGGCGAAAAGCGCATCGAGTTTCCGCACGGCCTTGCCGCAACACTGCTGCGCATCGACGTGAAGGGAACGTTTCACGACTTCGGGCGCTTTCTGCGTGAACTCGAGGTGCTGGACACGCTCACAGAGGACGGCGGGCCGGTTGTAATCGCCGAGTCACTGTCGCTGGTTGGCGATAACAACGGCAAGCGCGAGCACAACTTCATGCTGCAGGTCTACGTTGTGGAAAAGCGCGATCTGGCGACAGTCGGTCGCTAACGGAGACGGGGATGGACAAACAGAAGAAGCAGCTCATCATCCTGCTCGTGCTGGTGATCGTGGCCGGCGGCGTTGCTGTATGGCAGTTCGTGTTGAAAGGCGACCCCGCCCCGACCCCCGCGAAGGCGGATACGACAAAGGCAGCCAGCCCTGCCCCGACCCAACCAGCGGGCGGTGCTCCGGTAACGACCAAGGGGCCCAGTCAGCCGGCTGGTACGACACCGGTCACCGTTATCGAAGACCTGCCGATGCCTGTGGAAGAGAAGCCGCGCGAACGGTTTCTCGCATGGCCCGAAAAGGAGCGCGGTGGCAGGGATACTCCGGCGGGCAATTGGCCGTTTGACCCGCTGTTCGTGATGAATCTCGATGTAGTGAACCCGGAGATGCGCAAGGAGATCGATGCGCTTCGTGCCGAATGGGTGCCCGACGGTATCACGATCACGACGCAGAAGGTGCGCGTAGAGACGATCAAGAAACCCGATCCGGACGCGCCGGCAGTCATTGAGCACCATTGGGAGGATCGACCGGTGATCGAATGCTGGTTTGAAGGCCAGCGCGCGCCGTTCAAGGTTGATGACCGGCTAACGGGGACACGGTACACCATTGAAGAGATCATTTTCGGCAAGGAAGTCTGGCGTAGCGAACGCAAGCCGTTGAATGAAGATGATGAACTCGCCGGGGAGATTCGCACCCTGATGCGACAGCCTTACACCGGTCCCGATGCGGGTATCGAAAAGGCGGTTATTCGCCTGCGCGGCGACAAGGGCAATCTGCTGGACATGGAAGTGGCTCCGGCCAGCCGGTACGGCGACAAACGCTAGAGAATTAGCGGGCATATGCCCGCATACACATAGGGGGTATTCATGACGATGACGAGCAGCCGTGCGTACCGGGGAGCACCCGGGATGCTTCGCTACCTCTCGCTGCTGCTGATAGGCGCGGTGCTGGGCGCGGCGCCGATCATGGCGCAGGACCCGCCCAACGCGGACGGCACCATCGACGTGGACTTCGTCCGCAAGGACATCCACACGGTGATGCACTACATCGGCCTGCGCAGCAACCTCGACATCATTGTCGAAGGCACGATCAAGGTCGAGCTGACCATCATCCACCGCGGCGTGATGCCGCGCGACGTGTTGCGTTCGATCTGCAAAGCGAACAAGCTGGATTACATCGAGGACGGCACGTCGATCATCATCAAGGCGCGCCCGCAGGATTCGTCCCTGGCCAATGTGGTCAAAGGCGAGATGCCTGGACGCTATAACGTGAACTTCCAAAGCCATGACTTGGTGCCCGCAATCAACGAGGTCGCTCAGGTAACGGAGACCGACGCGTTCATCCCGGCTGCGCCCCCCGGCGAACTTGGAGGGTTCAGGCTCACTCTTCCCAGGGGAACGGAGCTGCCCGCGCCGCCACCCGGCGAAGGGGAGGAAGCAAAGCAGCCGACCAGGCTGAACGAAGGTGCAGCGGTCGACATCATCAACAGCCGGCGTATCAGCATGTACATGCGTGAAGCGACGCCCGAAGCGATTATGATGCGGCTCGCATCGCTCGGCGGGCTGGACTTGGTGATCAAGGAGCGCGAAGGCGACAACGAGGTAAGCCGTCTCGGGTTCGAGTTCAAGTATCGACCGATCAAGTTTGGCTCGGATGCGGGCGGCCCAATCGTGCAGGATGACCTAGAGTTGGCTCGCGGTGAATGGAACCTACCTGGCGTAGACGTCAACGCGGTCAAAACCGAGGTGAAGAACCTGATGAGCCCCCGCGGTATGGTCGTTGCCGACAAGTACACCAGCTATGTCGTGGTGTACGACGTTGAGAAGCCATACATGGAGCGTATCCGTGCGTTCATGGACCCGTTGGAGTTGCAGGTTGCTCAAGTTGCCGCAGCCACCGCTGAGGCCGCCAACGACCCGATTGAGGTTCATGAATTCCCGACAATGCGTGATGCCGCCGATCAAAACCTGATCTCCCAAGTACAGGACGTGATCGGCGAAACCGGCAAGATCATTCCGAATCCGGACCGCAACACACTGCTGATCTGGGCGCCGCGGTCAAAGATTCCGCTGCTTGAAACCCTTATGCAGAAACTCGATACGCTGCCGCAGCAGGTGATGATCAACTCGCAGCTCATTGAGGTGACGCTGGACGAGTACATGGGGTACGGCCTCGAGATCTTCTCGGACAACCCCGCCACCAACCTCAACGACGGGCGCTTCACCGTCAGCGGCCAGGACACACAAAACACGGTGGGCGGCCTGTTCGGACAGCCGACCGGGTTCGACCCGTTCTTTGCCACCTTCACCAACCCGCGTGTGGACGTGCGGCTTGAGCTGCTGGCAACCGAGGGCAAGGTCAAGACGCTAAGCCGGCCGTGGACCATGGCCAGCAACAAGAAGCAGGCGCGCATCGAGGTTGGCCAGGAAATACCGTACCTCTCGGCCAGCAGCGCGACCGGCGGCGGCACCACGGTGACGGTGGCGTTCAAGGAAGTCTCGATCGTGATGCTGGTGACCCCCACGGTGATGGAAAAGGGCCTGCTGCGGCTGCAGGTGGACATCACCGTGCGCGAAGTGATCGGCAACGTGGCGATTGAAGGCAACAACACCCCGGTGCTCAGCAAGCGGCAAAGCCAGACGGATGTGTTCATCCGCGACGGCGAATCGCTGGTCATGGGTGGGTTGATGCGCGAGCGCGAACGCACCGACGAAAGCGGCATCCCGTTTTTGAAGGATATCCCGTTCCTGGGGTACCTGTTCAAGTCGGCGAACAAGAGCGTGCAGAAGACCGACCTGCTGTTCATCATTCGCCCGACGATCGTGAACGCCAACGGCAACCGCAACGAGTCCTCGGGGCTTGAAGTGATCCGCGACGTAAAGCCGATCGTGTACGAGGATGAGGACGCGAAGAAGGCGGCGATCCGCGACGGGCGCTATGACAAGCTGGGCCTGACGCCCAAGCCGAAGCACTATAACCAGGGAGCACGGCCGAAGACTTCTGCTGATGTCGACCCCGGAGCCTAGGGAAGCGAAGCAACAATTCGAGCGCCTGCTTGACCGGATGCAGCCATTGGTCGAGCAGGCGCTCAAGCGCTTTGCATGGCCTGATACCAGCGCGCCCAAGCGGCTTGTGGAGGCGATGGAGTACTCGCTGAACGCGGGCGGCAAGCGCCTGCGGCCGATGCTGGTGTTCGCGGCGTGCGAGGCGGTGGGGGGCGAGCCTGCCGCCGCCATGCCCGTGGCTGCGGCGTTTGAGCTTGTGCACACGTACAGCCTGATCCACGACGACCTGCCAGCCATGGACGACGACGACCTGCGCCGCGGGCGGCCGACCTGCCACAAGGCGTATGACGAAGCCACGGCGATATTGGCCGGCGACGCGATGAACACCTATGCGTACGAGGCGATTCTAGCCGGCGTGGCTGACCCCGCGCGGGCGGTGGCGGCTGCGCTGGAGCTTGCGCGTGCCTCGGGGCTTGAGGGCATGGTGGGGGGGCAGATGGCTGACCTCGAAAGCGAGGGCGCGGCGGCGGATTTGGCGCGGCTGCGGTATATCCACGCGAGCAAGACGGGCGCGCTGATCACGGCCGCGGTGGTGTGCGGCGGCATCGTAGGCGGGGCTGACGAGGCCACGCTGGGGCGGCTGCGGAAGTACGGGCAGGATGTGGGTTTGGCGTTCCAGGTGATCGACGACATTCTCGATGAGACGGCAACCGCGGAGCAGCTGGGCAAGTCTCCCGGCAAGGACAGCGCGGCGAACAAGATGACCTACCCGCGCGTAATGGGCCTGGATGCCGCGCGCAAGCACGCGGATGAGCTTGTGGCGTCGGCGCTCGCGCAGCTTGAGGGGCTAAAGAACGCCGACGCGCTGCGCGTAATTGCGGCGTACTTTGTGGCGCGCACGCACTAGCCCTTGCTGATGGGCAGGGCTAGACTGCCGGCGTGGGGCGTAAGGCGATGTATGCCGGAACTGTTTGAGCAGGTGAATTGGCCCGAAGACCTCAAGAAGCTGCGGCGGGAGGACTTGCCGAAGCTGGCCGAGGAGATGCGGGCTTTCATTATTGATAGCGTCCACGGGCGCACGGGCGGGCATTTGGGCTCGGGTCTGGGCGCGGTTGAGCTCGCGATCGCCCTGCACTACCACTACAACCTGAAGAACGAAGACAGCGTGGTGTGGGACGTGGGGCACCAGTGCTACCCCCACAAGCTGCTGACCGGCCGCCGCGACAAGTTCGGGACGCTGAGACAGTACAAGGGCATCAGCGGGTTCCCTGACCCAAAGGAAAGCCCGTTCGACAAGGTTAAGACCGGCCACGGCGGCACGTCGCTCAGCACGGCGCTCGGCATGGCGATTGCAAACAAGCAACAAGGCCTGACCGATCGCGTGAGCATTGCTGTGATCGGCGACGGCGCGCTGCAGGAGGGCCAGGCGCTTGAGGCGCTGAACCATGGCGGCGACCTGCGCGACCTGCGATTCCTGATCGTGCTGAACGACAACGAACACGGCATCGGCCCAGCCACCGGCGCGCTTGCCAATTACTTCAGCAAGTTCCGCACAAGCTACGCCTACACCAGCGCCAAGAAAGACGCAAAGAAGCTGCTCAAGGTGCTGGAGGAGCAGGCTGGCGGGTTTGGCCGCGCGGTGCATGACTTCCTTGATCACGTGAAGGCTGGCCTGCACGGGCTGATGCCGGCGACCCATCCGGGCGTGTTGTTTGAGGAGTTGGGTTACCACTACTACGGCCCCATCGACGGGCACAACATCGGCCAGATGCTCGACGCCTTTGAGAACGTCGCGCGCGTACCAAAGCCGGTGGTGCTGCACGTAATGACCAAGAAGGGCAAGGGGTTCAACAACGACCTGCCCGACCATTACGCTTATCACGCGGCCAAAACCAGCGGCAAGCTGACGTCGCACCTGCCGAAGGAGTTCAGCCGGCAGGGCGGCCCTGCGTACACCGACGTGTTCGTGGAAAAGACCCTCGACCTGATGAAGCGGGACGAGAAGGTCATCGCGATCACAGCCGCCATGCTGCAAGGCACGGGGCTGGAGAAGGTACAGAAGCAGTTCAAAGAGCGCGTCTTCGACGTCGGCATGGCGGAGCAGCATGCGGTCGGGTTCGCCCAGGGCCTCAAGCTGGGCGGCATGAAGCCGATCTGCGCGGTGTACAGCACCTTCCTGCAACGCTCGCTAGACCAGTTGTTCCAGGAACTTGCCCTGATCAAAACGCCGGTCCTGCTGGCCCTCGACCGCGCCGGGTTGGTCGGCCCAGACGGCGCGACCCACAACGGCGTGTTCGACATCGCGTACCTGAGCATCCTTCCCAACATGGTGCTGATGGCGCCGCGCGATGCCTCAGAAATGAAGGCGATGATGGACTGGGGCGTCAATCTCGACATGCCAGCCGCCATCCGCTTTCCTCGCACCAACGCGCCGAAGTCCGACCGCGAGCTGCCTCCGGGTGCACCGCTGGAGCTGGGCAAAGCCGAGATCCTGCGCGAAGGTCCCGACGGGGTCGTCATCGCCTACGGGTCCATGGTCTATCACGCGCTGGATGCCGTGGAAAAGATCGAAGAGCGCCACCGCAAGCGACTGACGCTCGTGAACGCCCGCTTTGCCAAACCGTTTGACGATACGCTGTTTGCCCGCCTGATCGAGAAGCATGAGCATGTGTTCACCGTCGAGGAGCACGTGCGCCGGGGCGGGTTCGGCAGCAGCGTGCTGGAGTTCGCTAACCGCGCGCGGCTTGAGGGCGGTAAGATTGAAATCATCGCGATCGACGACCGCTATGTAGATCACGGGGCGCGCGTTGAGGTCCTGCAGGAAGTCGGGCTGGACCCTGAAGGCATCATGGCGGCCATTGAGCGTCGCATGGGTCTTCGCCGCGCGGCAAGCGAGTCGTCACGACGTAACGTTTCCGCCGGCAGCGTAACAGGATGATCCTTCTCGTTGGTGATGGTCAGCGGGCAGATGTCACGCACGCAATCGCGCAGGTCGAGCCGCTGATTCGCGAGCTTGCCGATGACGTGCGTGTCGACCTTGACCAGTCACTCGACCTGCAAAAGCACGTACCAACCCTCGTCATCAACTTTGGCGGCGACGGCAGCATCCTGCGCGTTGCGGGCCGGCTTGGCCGCAATCAGGTTCCGCTGCTCGGCGTCAACTTCGGCAAGTTCGGGT
>CAZNBU010000051.1:0-6463 GCA_964571035.1 uncultured Planctomycetaceae bacterium
CGGCGTGGCCACGATATCTTGTGCATTGCCGCGCGCCGTATCGAGGGATGCGGCGTTGCCGACACGGCAGGCAACCTCGTGTTGCAGGACAACAACCCCCGCGCCGCTGTGCGCCGCGGTGAGGCGCATGCCGGCCACGGCATTGATCGCCAGCACCAACGCATCCGCAAACTCCGCCACGGTGGACAGCCCGGTCACGTCCACCGGCTGGTTGCCGACCTGGATTGCGCCGCCATCCCAGAACTGAAAGGTCACGGGGGCGCTAATCCCGTCGTGGATGCGGATGGTGTCGTCGACAGCAACGGTGGCATCGAGTGTGAACCCGCCCGTCGCATGCTGAAGGGGGCCGCCGCCGACCACTTCCAGCGCGCCCCATTGCGGGCCGGATTCGCTGATCTTCCAGAAGGTCTCCTGCACGGTGGACGAAGCCGGTGAAACGACGCGGTCAAAGTAGACGGTGCCGTTTGGCGCCACCGTCACCTGCGGGTTCGCGGTGGGCGTGCCGCCGACGTTCGTCGTGATCACGTTGATGCTGACCGGGTCGGCACCGGCAGGATTGTTGACCACCGAGAACGGCGCGCTCGTAAACGCCACGCCCGCAAGGTCCGCAGCCGGCGTCGCCGCAACAGGGTGATCCGTCGGCGTAATGCGCATGTAGACGGTAGCCGCGTTCATGTTGGGAAAGCGCAGACTGGTGTCCCAGATCAACTGGTTCGTCTTACCCGTGTTGCTGCTTTCCAGGTCACCGGGCAGATCGCCAACCGGCAGGAAGTCCCCTGCGGTCAGCGGGATAAACGTTGAGCCGTCCGTGCTGTATTCGAACAGCGCGCTGGCTGGATCGGCCCGAACGTCCTGAATGCGCACCGCCAGCGTGATGTTGCCGCCGGGATTGACCGTACTGAAACCGGTCACCAGCGGAGGCGTATTGCCGATCAGCGTAAAGCCTTCTGATACCTCGGCGTCGCCCGCTCCGGCCTGCGCATCTTCGGGTGTCAGGCGCAACAGCACGCCGTACCAGTTGTTCTGGTACGGTGAAATCTGGCCAACGTCGGCCAGGGC
The DNA here is from genome assembly GCA_964571035.1 of uncultured Planctomycetaceae bacterium. Classification (GTDB taxonomy): domain Bacteria; phylum Planctomycetota; class UBA8742; order UBA2392; family UBA2392; genus JADJRK01. Next base: position 1,060 of record CAZNBU010000051.1, read on the forward strand.
GTTCCATATCAAGTTGTAGACGGTCGGGTTCTGGCCTGTCGGGAACGGGCCGGCAATGCCGGGAGTGAACTGGTTGACCAGCGTGGCTGGGCCCCAACCGTTGCCGCCATCCAGACTATACTCGACAAACACTGCCGAGGCGTCGGACTCATCGTCGGCAAGCGTAACCTGCAACGGCACTTGCGCGATGAACTGCTGGCCATCAAGGTTGCTGAGCAACTGTAGGGCCGGCGGATTGTTGATGGAGTTGTCCAGGCTGTGCGGTCCATCGACAACCGCGTTGCCAACCGTGATCTCCGCATAGCCCGTGGGGTGATCCTTCGGCGTAAACGACATAAGGATGTCGCCCGCATAGTCGAGCAATCCAACTTTGCTGTCCCAGATGAACTGATTGGGCGTCCCTAGCGGGCTGGTCGCCAGATTCACCGGCGGGTTGCCCAGCAACTCGTTCGGTTGCACTGGAATCCAGTTCTGTCCCTGGTCAACCGAGTAAGTGATGTCGAACGAGCAGGCATCGCTGTTTTCGTCCATCAGGTCGAAGGTGAACAGGACAATCCCGCTGTTGTTGCTGAACGAAATGTTTGCCACGCCGGGCGGGTTGTTGCCGATGCGCTGCCCGGTCAGTTCGTTCCAAGTCCCTGTGATCTGGCCGTCATTAGCGCGGGCCCGGATCGTGATGCCATCCTGAAACTGCGGGCCGTTGAGGTCCGATACAAAATCCCACGTAAAGGTGTGCTGCGTGCCACTTGCGCTGGAGGCAAGGCCGGTTACAGGCTCGCCCCCGTCCGGCACAAAGCAGTCGAGGAAATCCACCCCGTTCAGCGAGTACTGCATCTCGATCGAGCAAAAATCCGCGTTCGGGTCGATTACCGTGAAGTTGATGTCCGCCGGCGAATCTCCGCGCATGAGCGACGACACGATCACAGCCGGCGCGACGTTGGGGTTCGGCTTTGGTCCGCCGCCGCCCTTGTTATCGTCATCGCCGCCCTGCAACCCAAAGAACGTGCCGGTGCCGCCGCCGCCCAAAGCGACCAGCCCCGGTCCGCACCCGGTTGTCAACAAAACGCCTATCAGCGCGCACGCGCCGATGCATAGAGGTAGAAAACGACCCATGGGCTCCCTCCGAGCCTTGCAACTACGTTGTGGCAAACCGACTGATGATAGCTTGCGGAGGGCGGACCTGCCAAACGGATTATCTTACGTTGTGAAATAGACTATCCCTATTTTGCACATAATCGAATACTCGTAACCGGAGTTTTTCCACTTTTCGGCGTATCAAAACGTCGTGTCAGCCCATCAATAGCACAAGAACGCCACGCGGGCGTTCCCATGCACATATCCAAGTGGAGATTCAGTCACGCGGCGGCGGGCCGTGGCGGCGCGGCGGCGGCCGGTCACCGCGTGGCGGGCCGTCCCCTTCTCGCGGCGGGCGCTCGCCGCGGGGCGGTGGGCCCTCGCGGCGCGGCGGCCTGTCGCCGTCACCTTCCGGTCCTTCACCGCGGGGCGGACGGTCGCCCTCGCCCTGTGGCGGCGGGCCATCGCGGCGCTCCCCGTCAGCGCCGTGACGCCGGGCGCGAGGCGGCTTGAAGTTGGTGCGGAACTCCTCGAGCGTGACGCGCCCGTCTCTGTCGGTGTCCCAGTCCTTCACCATCGCGCGCGGGACCTCTGTCGCATCGAGCGCTTCGTCCGCGTTGTGGTCCAGCCGCTTGAACTCCTCCTCGGGACGCGGCGGGCGCGGCTTCCAGTGCTTGCGGAACTCGTCCAGGGAGATGTCGCCGCTGGAGTCTTCGTCTGCCGACCGCAGCGACTGCCCTTGTCCATACCGGAAGAGATTTGACAGTCTGGTTTCGTCGCCATCCAGCTTACCGTCGTCGTTGGTGTCTAGACGCTTGAACTCATCCTCCGGCTTGACCAACGGAGGCGGCTTGTGGTGCATGCGGAACTCGGCGGCGTTCAGATCACCCGACTCGTCATTGTCCCATTCCTCGATCATGAACTGCGGGACTTCGTCAGCGTCAAGTTTGCCGTCCTTGTTCAGGTCAATTCGCACGAATGCTCGGTCTTCCGCAGCGTGCTCCTGAAGAGTGCAAAACTCCCCTGAGGAGTGGCGAAGTTTCACCTCACCGACTCTCCCGTCCCTAGCGTCCGGGGGTATGACGGCGACGATGGTAAACCCCGTGCCAGGAAGCTTCGCACCCTTTGTGAACCTTCCAGGCTTGCCTTCAAACAACGCGTAATGTTCCTCCGCGTACGTAAGAGGCTCATCGGCGACCTTCATAAATGTTGTGCGAATCTCCACCAACACCCAGTTCTCCCTGAGGTTCTTGACTTCCTCCTCATACGACCGCGCCGTTTCCGAGTCGTCGTCCTCTGCAGGGCCAGCGAGCTCAGCATCGCCACCCTTTCCCGCATGGTTCACGGATTGCTGCCCGGGGTGAATGAAGACAACTGCAACGATCGCCGCCGCGGCTGCCATGCCCCCAACCGCAGCCGCCAGCCGAATCAACCGCCCGCGCTGGCGGCTTGTCGCCTGCTCGACAATGCGCGCGGTCATGGCCGAGTAGACGCCGCCGTCAGGTACATCCGATGCGCGGCCTGCGTCGCGCAGCCAACCATCAACGTCACTCACGCCTGCGGCCGCGTCGGCGTAGTCTTCGAACTCGTGCGCCAGTGTGGGGCTGTTGTCCAGCGCGGCTTCGAACGCCGCGCTGTCGCGCGGGCTCAACTCATCGCGCAGGGCGGCCGCGAACAGTTCTCTGGCTTCTTCAGGGTTCATCTTGGAACTCCGGCAGTCGTCCCAGCATCTCTTTCAGTCTCGCCTTGGCGCGTGTCAGCAACATGGCTGTGGCGCCGGCGCTTCGTTCGATCACCTTGGCGGTCTGTGGCAGCGACAGGCCCTCGAAGAAGCGCAGGAAGACCACCTGTCGTTGCGCTTCGTCGAGGGCCGCAATCGCCTTCAGCAGAGCTTCGTGCACCTCCGCGCGTTCCGCCCCAGCCAGGTCGGGCGTGCTCGCCGCCTGGTCCAGGTTTTCGTGCCGCCGTACGCGCCGTCTGCGCACATGGTCGACGCAGGCGTTGCGCAGCACGCGGTAGAGAAAGGGCAACGGGTCGCCCTGCTCCCACGGTTTGTGCCCGGCTTCGTACAGCTTCACGAAAGCCGCCTGCGCGACCTCTTCGCCTTCGGTAGCGTCGCCCAGCAGGCGCGCGCAAAAGCGCACACCGCGTGGAAAGTGCTCCTCCACCATGCGGGCAAAGTCCCGAGATGCGGTATCCATACGCCGCGCACGTTCCCTCGGAAGCGCCGCCAGCGCAACGGATGTGTCGGTTAGCCGCATGTCCCAGGTGCCGCTCACATACGGTTCACGCACGGGCGGGGTGGGATTCACGCCGATTTTGGATTTTCGATTGGGGATTTTGGATTGGCTGACGCGGCGGGTGGTTCAATCCAAAATCGGCAATCCAAAATCCGAAATCGTCACCACCCCGTCCCCCGCTCCGCCTCCCAGAACATGTAGAAATTGTGCCACTGCAGCGGGTACTTCTGGAGCAGCTCCTCGAGTTGCGCGGCGTACAGGCGCACCCACGCTTCGAGGTCGGCGTTGCGCCGTTTGCGGTCGGTGAACTGGAACTGATACGGCCCCCGCGCCAGCAGCCCGTAGTGCCTCGTGCCAAGCCGGTTGGCGAACGTGAACACCACCGGCGCGCCTGTGGTCGCCGCCAGCACGAACGGGCCGGTCGGGAACTTGGCTTCGGTGCCCAGAAACGGCACGCGCACTCCGCCGCTGCCCAGGATGCGGTCGCCGTGGATCGCCACGATCTCGCCGCGTTGCAAGGCGTCTTTGCACTCGATGCTGGCTTGCAGGCTGTCGTTGCTGGCGATGATGTTGAACGGGCGCTCGCCGGCGGTGCGGGAAAGCTGCTTTTCGACCTTCTCGCTTTCGCCCTTGAACATCACCGCGTTGACCGGGATCTTGCCGCCGAAGCGCGAAAACCCGCCCAGGCAGTAGGCAGCCAGCTCCCAGTTGCCCAGGTGCGCGCTGACGAGGATCACCCCTTTGCCTTCGGCGATGGCGGTCTCGATGTTTTCGGCGCCGTCGCGTTCAAGCCGCACGTTGCCCAGCATGCCGAGGAACCCGTACCCGCGATCTACCAGCACGCGGCCGAAACTCAGGAAGTGCTGGTAGCGCTTGAACCAGAGGCGCAGGCCGCCAATGCCCGGAAAGCGGCGACGCAGGTAGTCGCGGCTGGCACGCCCGTTCTTGCGGTTGAAGAAGACGTAGTAGAGGCAGACCGGGTAGAGCAGGGCGTAGGCAAAGCGCGGCCCGAGAAAGCGGAACGTCCAATAGAAGATCAGGATGCCCAGCCCGGTACGGGTACGCCCGTCCCAGTTCCGGGCGCGTGCCTGTCCCCGCATCTCAGGCGCCGCAGTGCCGCTCATACCCGCATTGCACGCTGAGACCGCACAAATCGCAAGGCGGTTGCGCGCTGGGCTTCAACTGCCATCCCGCCGCCGGCGTGCCAGCCCGACGCCAAGCAAGGCGCATACGACGAATAGCGCCGCAGCAGACGACGCCGGCGCGGCCGGCGTGCCGCAACCTCCGCTGCTGCCGCTCTTGGCGCCGCCGCTGCTGATCGGCGGGGCCTCAACGGTGACAGTCTGCGAGCTGTCGGTTCCCCCGGGCGTTGTCACCGAAACCGCTAGATCAAGGCCTACCGGCTGGCCCGCGCTGACCGTTACGATGATCTGCGTGCCGGTGTTCGACTGGATGATCGCCACGGTGCCGCCGATCGTCACGCTGCTTGCGTTGTCCAGCGATGTGCCGGTAATGGTCAGCGCGTTACCCGGCCGCACCGGGTTGGGCGTCACGCCGGTGACGGTTGGTGGCGGAAGAATGTCCACGGTCGCCGTCGCGTCTGTCCCGCCGGGGGTGGTTACCGACACCGTTTGAGCGGGCCCGGGCATCTGGCCGGGCGCGACCGTAACTGTGATGACGGTGCTGCTGTTGCTGCCGATGGTGGCTGCGGTTCCGCCAATAGTAACAGCGGACGCGTTATCCAGATCGGTGCCATTAATCGTGAGGATCGCGCCGGGCGCCACCGGGCTGGGCGTCACGCTTGTCACCGTGGGCGGCGGGGTGATGTCAACGACGATGGTGTCCGTTCCGCCGGGGGTCGTGACCGTGATGGTCTGCCCCGGCCCCTGCGGCTGCGCGGCGCTGACAAGCACGTCAATTTGCGTGGACGTATTCGCCTGAATGGTCGCAGCCGTCGCGCCGATCGTGACGGACGAAGCGTTCTCGAGGTACGTGCCGTTGATGACCAGAACCTGCCCCGGCGGAACCGGGTTTGGTGAAACCGTGGTCAGCAGCGGCGGGACAAGCACCTCCACCCGCCGCGCGCTGTC
>CAZNBU010000051.1:6473-7607 GCA_964571035.1 uncultured Planctomycetaceae bacterium
CAGTGTGCCGATGCGGATCGGGTCGCTGGGCGCGCCAAATGGCGTGGTGACCTCAACAACCTGGCCGGGTGCGTGCGGTTGCGTGGGGCTTACATCGACAACGATCTCGACGCTGGTGTTGGAAACTATCGTCTGCGACACGTTATCGATGTAGACGGACACCGCATTGTCCAGAAACGTCCCGGTAATCGTGAGCTGCGCGCCCTGCAAGACCGGATCGGGCGAAACATTGCTGACTACAGGAACAGGCGTTACCTCGACGTCAACGCTTAGCCATGTCTGCTTTCCAACCGTGCCCACCAGAACTTCGATGGGCTGTCGCGGACCGATGGGTGTTGCCGCGCTGAGCGTGATGTCGAGGGTTGTCGCAGTCGCTGCACCCAAGGTCGCGGCCTCGTTGCCAATCAGCACGCCCGTCACCTGCGTCATGTCCACCCCGGTCAAGGTGGCGCCGCTGCCGGCAAACGCGGGGTTCGGGGCGATGCTGAACGCACCTGCCCCGCCGGTGTCCGCGGCCCCGGCATCCACTGTCCCAAGGCGGACCAGCCCACGCTGGTCGACCTGCGGCGCCGACCCGAGAACATGGTCGATCAGCGGGCTACTCGCCTGCGGCAGCATCGTGAATGTAGGGCCGCCGTTGTCCTGCAGCGGGCCCAAATTCAGGGGCACGGGCGCTGCTGCGCCAATGAGATCGGTGTTTCCCCACCCGCCGGTACCGGAAGGGTTCGAAACCACATTGTACCCGGCACTGGTAATGGTCACGGTGCCGGAAAATGCTCCGGTGGTCGCTATGGCGCAGTTTGCAAACGTTGTTGTGGTAACGGCGCAGACGACGTCCTGAAACTGATTCCCGCTGAACGTGCAGTTCGTGCAGGTCCAGGTGCCCGCAATCGGGAAGAACCCGCCCCAGTTTGTGCCCGCCGTGTTGTTCGCAATCGTAACATTCTCAAGAATGTGTGTTCCCACACCCTGCCCGTAGATCCCTCCGCGTGTTTGTGGAGCATGGTTGCCTGAGATCGTGGTGTTCCGAATCGTCATGCTCGCACCAGTAGCACCAATTCCGGCGCAGCGCGGGCCGACGTTGTCTGAAACCGTGCAACGATCCATGGTCATGGTGGAAAGATTCAGCAGGAT
>CAZNBU010000051.1:7617-13232 GCA_964571035.1 uncultured Planctomycetaceae bacterium
TTCCGCCGCCCGCGGAGTTGTTCGTATTGTTCGTAATGGCGCAGTCGTACACATTGAGGATGCCCTGCGAGCGGATGGCCCCGCCGTCGAACGCGGCGTCGGTGGTGATGTTGCCGGTAATGACGCACCTCTCGACCGTCAAGGTGGTCGCAGCCACCTGGTACAGCGCGGCACCCTGAAGCGCCATCCCGTTCGTTAGGGTCAGGTCCCGCACCTGCACGACGCCAGCCGAGATGTTGAAGATTCGGGTGACGCCGCCGCCGTTGATCTCAAGGACACTCGAGCCAGGCCCGTTGATCGACAGATCCTTGTTGATCACGATCTCTGTGGCCAGCGCGATGCTGGCACCGACGGAAGGCGCGAACACAATCTCGTCGGTCGCGTTTGCTGCGGCAATCGCATCGCGCAAACTGCCGGCACCCGAGTCCGCATTGCTCGTGACCGTAACGGTTGCACCGCTCAACGTTGCCGATGCAATCAGAACAACTACGACTAGCATGCAACTGCGCATGGCCATTCCTCCCGATACGAGTCCAGCTACCCTTTGCGTAGACCTTGAAGCGTAGGCGCGTTCCGACGGGCATGCAAGGAAATTGAGACCCCCAAGCGTGATGCTTCTCGCGATGGCAAGGAAGAAAGCACCGCGAGCGCGGGCTTCAATCTGGCTTGGAGTCTGTTTGCGTGCCGCTGGGTCTCACTTGCCGCGACGACGCAGGGCACGCACGCCGTAGAGCGTGCCGAGCCCCGTGGCGAACGCGGCTGCGAGGCCGATGATTGCGCTGCCTAGCACCCAGGCGCCGAGGCTTTGCCACGCGAAATTGCCCAGCACCTGCCAGTTCGTGGTGCGCGGGATCCATAGCGGCTGGCCGAGCAGCAGCTTGCCCAGCCAGATGCTGGCGATCGCGATCAGGGCGGTCAGCGGGCCGAAGCTTACGTTGGTCGCGGCGATGCAGGCGATGCGGTTCAGATGCACGCGGGTTGCCGCATACAGCGCGAGGATCCAGTGAAACCCGATCCACGGGCTGCACCCGATGAACGCGCCGATTCCGACCGCCAGCCCCAATTCGCCCGGCGTGTTCTTTTCGCGCACCAGGTAATGCACCAGCGCGCGGAAACGCTTGATCGGACCGCCGCGTGTCAACTCCTGCGGCAGGTCCGCGAGTTTCAGCATCCGGTTCCACCACCCGCGCAAACCGCGCTCAGCGGCGGGGCGCGGCACCAGCCGTTTGTGCGGCACCGGGATCAGCAGGTGGCTGAAGTTCATGTAGAGGTAGAGGCAGCTAAAGCCCACGTTGTCCCAGAACGGGTGGAAGTGGCTGACACGCTCGCCCTGCGGCGGGTAATGCACGCGCACCGGCACGTTGAGAATGCCGCACCCGCCCCACGCCATGCGGATGATGACTTCGCACTCGTAGGTGAACTTGCGGAACATCGTCCGCACGCGCGTGACGTGCCGCAGCGGGTAAACCCGGAAACCGCTTTGGGAGTCACCGACCTCCACGCCCGTCGCCACCTTCAGCCAGTAGTTGCTGAACATGCGCCCGAAGCTCGAGCGCCTGGGCACGTGCTCACCGCTCATGTCACGCGCGCCGATCACCACGGCGTCGGGGTTCTCGCGGCTGGCGGCCACGAGCGTCGGGATCTCCTCGGGGAAGTGCTGGCCATCAGAATCCAGCGTGACGGCGTGCGTGTAGCCCAGCTCGTGCGCCTTGCGGAACCCCGTGCGCAGCGCGGCGCCTTTGCCGCGATTGCGCTTGTGGGAGATCACAACGGCCGGCAGGTCGGCCAGCTCATCGCGCGTGCCATCGGTGCATCCGTCGTCGATGACGATCACCGTCCCGGCTACCGCCAGCGCAGCTTCCACCACGCCGCGGACGGTACGCCGATTGTTGTAGGTGGGGATGATGACGCAGTAGCCGCCGGATGCGGGAACGGACTGGCTCACTGGAAACCCCGCTGCCCCGATGGCCCAAAGCGCCAAGTTTCGGGCGTTTCGGCTGGGTGTCAAGCTTGCGGGTCTGAGATGCCTGCCCAGTCAAGCGCCTGCTGCAACGCGAGGAAGGTGCGAAACTGGGTCGCTTTGCCGTTGCGGAAGGTGTACCCGTCCGCGACCAGGCCCTCGCGCCATTCCGTTTCGGTTTTGAGCCGGACACGAACCTGAACGACCACGATGACCTTGTCGGCGGCGGCGATGAAGCGCTGCGGCTCGCAGGCTCCTTCAGCCCAGGATTCGCGGGCGTTCGTGAAGTGCTCGGTGACCGCCGCGATCCCGCGGTAGATGCCGCTCATCGGCAACCCGGGAGGCTCGACCCGCTCGATGTCGGGATCAAACGCCTTGACGAACCCGGCAACGTCATTCCGGTTCAGCGCGGCGTACGCCAGCCGCAAACCTTCGATCTCGGTGGCCAGGGGTTGTGGAGAGTTGCCCATGGCGCTGTCTCCGGTCGAGGTCCATATCAAAGCAGGCGTCGGGCGGTTTGTCTTGATCCGGAACTGACACTCCCGGATGATCCCGCCCATGGATCCGCAGGCCTTCCGAAAACTGATCCCGCACCGCCCGCCGATGGTGTTGATCGACGAGGTCGACGAATGGGGCGCTGAGCGCATTGTCGCCCGTCGCACTGTGCGGGCGGGCGATCCGTTCGTCACCGCGACAGGCCTCGACGACGCCGCGCTGCTGGAGTGCATCGCGCAAACCATCGCAGCCGGCGACGCATGCTACGCGCAGTTCAAGGGCGGGCGCGTCCTGCGCGGGTACCTGACGGGGCTTACCGGCGTGCAGATCCACTCGCGCGTTGGCGTGGGCGAAACTGTCACTGTGGTCGGCCTCTGCCTCAAGCGCATGGACGGCATGGGGCTGTTTGACGTCGAAGCCCGCGTCGGCGAGCGCCTGGTTGCGTCCGGCCGCTTCAAGCTGTTCGTGGACATCGCGTACAGCGGCGCGTGAGTGTGCGTTACGGCAAATCGCGCGAAATCTTGCGCGATTTTCCACCCAAATTTCACTACCAAACCGGGTTGAACCGACGTTTAAGATCGGCGGAGAACTTCTACGAAGTATCTCCCCACACCGGGCCGGGCTGACCCCACGCAGTCCGGCCCTTCTCATTAATCTGCGCGTGATCACACCCGCGCCGGCAAGTCCTGCTCGACAGCGGGCGCTTCACGCCCCACAATCTGGGGATGACCAGCGTCGACACCCAGTTGACCGTGGACGGCATGCCCGTCTTCGCGCACGAGCAATGCGACCTCGCGGCGCAACAGACCGCCTGGCTGCTGCTTGAGGAAGGCGCCGCCAACCTTCGCACCGCGCTGATCACCGCCAGCCACGGCGCGGGCAAGACCACGCAGCTCAAGCTGATCGACCATCACCTGCGCCAAGCCGGCGCCAGCGTAAGCTGGTTCAACGGGTGGGCCCACAAGGAAGATGTCGACCCGTTCGCCAGCCTGCTGTTCTGCCTGTGGGACGAAGTGGACATCCGCGGCGAGCCGGGCGTGAGCAGCAGTGAAAGCGTTGACTCCATTGTCTCAGCTACCATGCGCCGCAAGGGCTACCCCAGCGCCACCAGCGTGATCACACGCGAAGCCGCCGACAGCGGCGAGCGCTCGCTGCTTGTCGCCTCTGAGCTGATCTCGCAGCTTGTGCTGAAAGCGGAGCCGCTGGCTGAACTCGCGCACGCAAGCCGCCTGATGAGCGACGCCGCAAGCCTGAACGAGGATCGCTTTCGGCAGCAGAAACTGCTGGAGCGCGCGCGCAGCTACTCGTTCGGGCGGCGCTTCCGCGAGCAGATGGAGTTCATCGTTGCCGCGATTCGCAATCGGCAGAACGACCCGAACCTGCCGTGCTACCTGCTGGTGGACGACCTCGACCGCTGCCCGCCGAAGCTTGGGCTGGCGCTGCTGGAAGCCGCCGCAAGGTTCTTCGCCGTGCCCGGGCTGGTGGTGGTAGTGGCGCTGGACGAAGTGACCGCGCGCCGCTGGGTCGAAAGCGCTTACGAAGGCAACGTCGACGGCCACAGCTACATCGACAAGATGTTTGACCGCCGCATCCTCGGCGTGGAAGAGCGCGCCCGCATCATCTGGGCGCAGATTCTGGGCGTCGAATGGCGCATGGCGGAGTGGGAATGCCTGAACGGGCGCGCCCACCCGGAAATGGCTGACCGCGCGGTGATCAGCGCCACGCGCCTGCTGCGCATTCACAGCGGCAGCGACATCCGCAAGGTGCGGCGCACCCTGACCGAAGTTCGCACCATCATCCTGGACGAGGGCCAGTACCTCTCCAAGGTCACGCTGATGCCGGACGTGGCGCGGCTTGGCGTGCTGTGCGGGTACCTGGTGCGCGACAAGTTCCCGCGGGTGGTGCAGCGCATCTCGGACATGCGCCTGCTGGACGCGCGGATTGAGGTGATCGCCCAGTTGATGACGCTGGCGGCATCCTGGGACGACCCGGAAGAGACCGACACGCTGCAATGGCTGCGCGAGTTCCTGGAGTTGAAGCCGGACGAAGAACGCGAGATCGGGTACATCCTCGACATCCGCCACTTCCTCGTAACGGACGTGCTGGTGAACGTGGGCGCCAACCTCATTCTCATCGGCATGGGCCTGCGCTAGCCCGATTGCCGTGTACTGCAACTTGCAGTACAATGCGTGTCGGAGATAGACCATGAAGACGGCCGTACTGCAAACACGACTGGCGCCGAAGCACAAGCGGATGATTGAGCGAGCGGCGAAGCTTCGGAACCTTTCGGTGTCCGACTACCTGAGGCAGGTCCTCGTTCCGATGGCGCAGCGGGAGGTAGAGGGGGCCAAGCAAGGGGTCATCGAGATGACGGCCGAGGAGCAACTGGCTTTCTGGAATATCATCAATGAGCCGCCGTCCCCGCTGACACCCGCGCAGAAGAAGCTGGCCCGACTCATGCGGGGCATGACTTGAACTCCGGCTTCCCTGACGGCTGGCGCGTCGAAACACTGGATCGCAGCCACCCGCGCGAGGGATTTGATTGCGGCGAGCGCGCGGTCAATGAGTGGCTGCGGACCAGGGCGCGGCAAAGCCAGGACAAGCATCTATCCATCACCAAGGTCCTTGTGGATGAATTCGGCGCGATTGCCGGGTTCTACACGCTGGCGCACAACCACGTTCACCTTGATCAGCTCCCACCCGAGATCGCGCGCAGGCTGCCGCGCCAAATGCTGCCCGTGGTGACGCTGGCGTGGCTTGGCGTTGACCTGACCCGCCGTAGCCGCGGGCTGGGCGACCTGCTGCTGGCCAGAGCGCTGGCGGACTGCTGCCGCGCGGGTGCTGAAATCCCTTTCGTCGCCATCGTGGTGGACTGCATCAATGAAAGCGCGCGTGCGTTCTTCGCGCGGCACGAGTTCGTTGAGTTCCCCGGCAAGCCGCTTAAGCTCATTCTTTCCAAGACCAAACTGGACCAGATTGCGCGGGATGCCGAGCAATGAAACGCTGATGAACCCCGAGCACAAAGCATCCGGCACGCAAGCGACACTCGCAGTCACCCACCTTCGGCAACGTGGTTTTGGGGCCGCGGCACCCGCATTCGCGCTGGTTCTTGGGTCCGGTTTCGGGAGCATTGAGCAGGCGATTGAATCGCCGCTCTGCG
>CAZNBU010000052.1:0-13229 GCA_964571035.1 uncultured Planctomycetaceae bacterium
GACCATGCCGGTGCGCGTCATGTGCACCTCGGTCTCCTGCCCGTAGATGCGCGCGAGGCCGAAATCCACGAGCTTCATCTGATTGTGACGCTCGCTCCAAAGAATGTTATCGGGCTTGATGTCGCGGTGGATCACGCCGCGGTCGTGGGCGTACTGCAGCGCCTTGCCGATCTCGCGCAGGATGCGCACGCCGAATTCCCAGTTGATGCGGCGGCCCGCGCCGATTTCGTGGTCGAGCGGCAGGCCGTCAATGTACTCCATGACGATGGCGCTGCCGCGGCTGAACTTCATCAGGTCGAAAATCTTGACGATGCCCGGGTGGTCGAGATCCTTGAGCAGTTTGGCTTCGTGCTCAACGCGCTGCTCGACCTTCATGCCCGGTTTCATTTCGGCACGGATGTCCTTGACCGCGAACACCTTGCCGCCGCGGCGCGGGTCGCGGCACAGGTAGACCACCGCCATGCCGCCTTTGCCGAGCTGCAGGATCACATCGAAGCGCTTGGCGACTTCCGGGCTGGGCGGGATCTCGCCTTCCTCCGGCTGATAGTTCTGCAGGGCGCGCTTTTCTTCCTTTTCGATCTCTGCCGCAAGCGCCGCGCGCGCGAGTTCCTTGGCAGCTTCGTTTACCGCCGTGAACTCGCGCCCGGTGGGCTTCGCTGAGCGGTTGCTCTGCGCGGCACTGCTTGCGGGGGCCGGTGGCGGCGCAAGCTCCGGCACAGCCGTCGTGTGCTCCTCCGCCGCGACTTTGCCGGGCTTATCGCCGACGGCTGCAAAGTCGTCCTGCTCAGGGACAAGCTTCGGTGCGTTGGTCGCCTGTGCGGGCTTGCCGGTCTGGCGCGCGGGCTTCACTTCCTCCTTGCTGCGGTACGCCGACTGCTCCCACCCCGGCGCGCGAACCGCCGCGGCTTTGCCGGCGATCGGGCCGGAGGGGCGCGCGGGCCGGGCTGTGTCGCGATGCGTGTCGCTGGAGGTCGGTACCTCGGTCAAATCCTCGGGCAGACGTTCCGGCTCAAGCTCCTTGGCCGTGTCATCCTGGTCGTCGCGCAGGCGGTCGGTGTCGCGCTGGATGCGCTCGGTTTCGCGGCGGAATGTTTCGCGTGTGTGGTCTGGCGTCACGGTGTCCTCGGGGTCGCCCGGTTGCTCAAACAGTTCTGGATCGAGCTCGGGGAAATACACATCCTCGGCTTGTTTGCCGGTGCGTTTGGCTTGCTTTTCTTCGGGCTTCGAGGTTTCGCCGGACACTCGGGACCCCCTGGGTCGAGGTTAATGTACCCGGTGGCACGCGATCCGAAAAGTCGCGCCGGAGCCCGCATTGCAAGCGGCTCGCGGGGCGCTAGCATCATTGGGTCCCCGTCATTCCCCGGGAGTTGGACAGATGAATCGACTGATTGCTCGAATGGGAGCGCTGTCACTCGCGCTCGGCGCCGCTGTGTTTGCAGGATTTCAAGCCGGCGCGCAGCAGACACCCAAAGAACAGCCTCAGCGCAAACTCAAAGTGGGTGAAGTCCTGCGTGTTGGCGATGAGGTGATCACGGCCGAAGACCTCATCGCACGCATCTGGGACTACGAGTTCATGTTGAAGCCGGAACAACGGATCCTCACGGACTCGCTGACCTACCTGCGCGACAACGTGGCGCTTGTTGACCTGGAAACCCGCCGCATGGGGTTGACGCTGACGCCTGAAGAGATTGAGCGCGAGACCGCACGCCAGTTGGAGCACTGGAAGAACTACGCCAAAACGGAGTCCCGCGGGATGATGACGTGGGAGGACTTTCTCAAGCAACTCGGGTTGACCAACGAGGGGTTTACTAAGTACCTGCAAGACCGAGCACCCGTGCTGCTGAAGAAGCGCGTGCTGGTCGGGTACTTTGAGCAGACGACACCCAGCATCGACTCGTCGCATATCCTGTTCGGACCGAACGACCTAGCCCGCGCCCAAGAGACCTACCGAACACTGAAGGACACTTCGAAAGACAAGTTCAGTGGCGTCTTCGAAGACCTTGCCGTGCAGCGCAGTGTCGACCCGTCCGCTGGTGTTACCAAGGGCCGCCTTCCGCGCATCTTCGAAAACGACGGCACGCTGATTCCTGAGGTCGCTGAGCCGCTGTGGGCCCTGAAGGACGGCGAGTTCACGGAGCCGATCAAAACCCAGTACGGGTATCACATCTGCTGGCGCAGGCAGACGTACTCGCCGCCGAAGCGCCCGCTGTCGGAGTTGCGCGATGCCCTGATCACCGAGGCACCGCGCGAGAATGATGATGAGCGGTTCAACCGCTGGGTGCGCTGGGTGATCAACACGCAGAAATACGAGGTTGAACGCAGGCTGCCCGGCCTTGACTGCCCGCCGAATGAGCCGATGCCCACCAAAAAAGGAGAGTAGATGCGCATGCGAATGCTGTTGCGACTTGGCGCCGGCGTGATGGTCGTTGCGGGCGTGGGCGCCGTGGGCTACATCGCCGGCGCTCAGGAAGAAAAGAAGCGTCCTCCCGAAAAGACGCTCAAGGTCAACCAGGTTGCGCGCGTCGGCGAGAGCATCATCTCAGCCGAAGAATTCATCGAGCGTGTCAACGAAATCGAACGCGCCATGAACCCGGAAAAGCGCGTCGCGCAGGCGGCGCTCGACCTGCTGGTCGGCGAGCGCTTGCTTGAGTTGGAAGCTGACCGCATCGAAGCCGTCGTGAAGGCGCGCGAAGTCGGCGACGAAATGGCCAAGCTTGAGCAGCAGTGGCGCAGCCAGCACGAACGCGAGCAAGCCGAGCGGGTGAAAGACCAGCGCTCCCGCGGGGCCCCGGAGAATCCGGAGCCATGGGAGGACTGGCTGAAGCGCCGCGCGGGAATGACGCCCGCCGAATTCAGTGCATGGATCCGCACTCATTCGACACGCAACATCCGCCTGCGGCTTGTGGTCGGATTCTGGGAAGAGACCAACGAGCACGCGGAAGCCTGGGGCATCAGTTGCCGTACAGAGAAGGAAGCGACCGATCTGCGCAATCGCGTGCTCAAGGGCGAGTCGTTCAGCACACTCGCGCGCGAAGCCAGCACGTCGAACCAGGACACCGGCGGAAAAATCGGCATGGTCTGGCGCAACGACGGCCGGCTGGACCCGGAAGTGGACGAGGCGTTCTGGAAGCTGAAAGACGGTGCTATCAGCCAGCCGGTCAAGACCGAGCACGCGTGGTGGATCGTGCTGAGAAAAGTAACCGTACTGGCAAACCAGGCGCCGTTCTATGACCTGCGCGAGGAGTTGCTCAAGCGCCCCAACGTGGACAGCAATCGCTTTCAGGCCTGGCGCAATGCTGTGGCATCCGGCGGGCGATACGCGTATGAACGGCGCATGCCAGGGTGGGACTGCGCAGCCAACCAACCGTAGGAACGTATGAACGAACCGGAAATCTCGGAGCAGGCAGAAAGCGACACCGGCGCCGGCGACGTGGTGGCTGCGGGCGCGATCCCGCAGGACGCGCTGATGGCCAAGCTGGAGGCGTTGCTGTTCGTGCACTCACGGCCCGCCAGCGCGCGCCGGCTTGCCGAGCTTGTGGGGCTGACCAGCGTCATCCCGGTCAAGCAGGCGCTTGAGGCATTGCAATCGAGGTACGAACAGACCGGCAGCGCATTTTCGTTGCAAGAACTCGCGCAGGGGTTTCAACTCACGACGCGGCCCGAGCACGACGCGCTGCTCAAGCAACTCGTGCGCGAGCGTGAGGCGCAGAAGCTTTCACCAGCGACGCTCGAAGCGCTGGCGATCATCGCCTACAAGCAGCCGCTGGGACGCACCGACCTTGAGAACATCCGCGGCGCGGGCAGCGACCACCTGGTGCGCGCGCTGATGGATCGCGGGCTGATCAAGGTGGTCAAGCGCGACACCAGCAAGCCGGGCAATCCCGCGATGTACGGCACGACGGGCGAGTTCCTGCGCGCGTTCGGCCTGCGATCGCTGAGCGAGCTGCCGAGCGAAGGCGACCTCGTCGCGCCGGAGGTGCAGGAGACCGAAGAGCCGGATGACGAGCCGGTCGTCGAGCAATCCGAGATTCGCAACCCCGAAGACGAGTGAGCGACTCACGCCCCGCGATGCAGACCGACCACTTCACGCTGACGGGCGCCGACGGCGCGCCGATTCGCGGCGACCTGTACCTGCCGCAGGCTGAGCGCCCGCCGTTGATCGTGGTGATCCACGGGTTCAAGGGCTTCAAGGACTGGGGTTTCTTACCGTGGCTCGGGAAGCACCTCGCGCAGTCGGGCCTCGCCGCAGCCTGCATCAACCTCTCGCACTGCGGCATCGGCACCAACCCGGAGACGTTTGAACGGCTGGACCTGTTCGAGCGCGACACCTGGAGCAAGCGACTGTTCGACATCCGGCAGGTACTCGAAGCCGCCCAGCACGGCCTGCTGACCGACAAGAGCGAGCCGAACCCTGCGCGCCTGGGCATCCTTGGCCACTCCATGGGCGGCGGCGCCGCGCTGCTCACGGCTGCAAAAGACGCGCGCGTGCGCAGCATCGCCACGCTGGCCGGCGTCGCGCGCGCGAACCGCATCCCGGACGACATCGCCCGCGAGCAACTTGCAGCGCTGGGACACGTCGCGATCGAGAACGCGCGCACCAGGCAGATCATGCGCATCGGGCGCGAATTCTTTGAAGAGGTCTGGGCGCACCCGGAGGCCTTCGACATCCTCGCGGCGGCCCGCACCGTGGACGCACCCTGGCTGATCGTGCACGGCGCCGATGACGAAACCGTGCCGCTTACCGAGGCGCACGAGCTGCTCGAAGCCGCCAACAACGGCCCGCACACGGGCGAGAACGTGCGCATGCTGACACTGGACGGTACGGGCCACACATTCGAAGCCGCGCACCCGTTCACTGGCCCCTCAGTGTTCCTCGAGCGCGCCGCGGATGCCGTTGCGTCACACTTTCTTCGCACGCTTTAGAAAATTGGATCACGCGAGAATGCTCCCTTGCGGCACTGCGAGCCGGTTCTACGCTTTGTCGTCCTGACCAATCCTGTTGCAAGCTCATGATCCGCTTCTCGTTCGATCCCGCCGCTGACGCAGAGTCCTCATTTGAGCACTTCTCCCTCGAGGGCGACAACGACCGCGGTTACGTACTGCTTGCCTGGAACGAAGCCTCCAAAGACGACTCCGACCGCATCCTGCAAGCGTGGTTCGAGACACTCGGCGAAGCGCTCAACCACTGCTCAGCACAGTACTGCATCCGCCGCGAAGACTGGCACGCGCCAACCGTCGCCCCGCCGGTTGGGCGCTTTGACAAGGTCAGCCGCGGGCGACGCAAGGGTGAAGCCACCGTGCTCAACGCCGAGAACATCAGCCGCCGCGAACAAGCCGCCGCTGAGCGCAAACAGAACAAGCCCGCCGACTGACCGCGCCTTGCCCCCGCCCCGGGGTTCAATAAGTTGCCGCGATGACCGCGAACGGCTGGATCCTGACGCTGCACCTGATCGCCCTGTTCTTCTGGATCGGCAACCTGCTGGTGCTGTCGCGGTTGATGGCGTTCTACACCGAGCAGCCGGACGACACGCAACAGCGCCTGTTGCCCCTGGCGCAGCGCATCTGGCGCGTCGCGGTTTCGCCCTCCGGCGCGTTGGTTTTGATCACCGGCCTGCTGATGCTGCACGGCGTGGGCACGCCGCGCTCGGTCGGTGATTCGCTGTCGTGGTACTTCAAGCCGCGCCTGCCCGACGGTGAGCCGTCGCTGTGGTACGTCACGTTTCACGTCAAGCTGGTCGCTTTCGTCGTGATCATGTTCAGCGACTTCTGGCTCGGCCGGCAGATCTTCCGCCTGTCCAGGGGACGCATGCCCGCGCCGGGCTGGCCGCTGGGCGCGTTGCTGGCGCTGGGTGGAATCCTTGTTGGTTTGGTCGGCACCTGGCTGACGCTTTCCGCGCTTGGTATCCCCCACGGACGGCAGGTCGGATACGGCGTCGGGTTCCTGCTTGCAGTCGGCGGGTTCATCGGCGGGCGCAAGCTGGGCGCGGCGGGCAACAAGGCCCGGTACTGGGCGCTGCACGGGTTGGTGGCGGCGCTGGTGCTGCTGATCGTCACGCTCGTGATCGCGAAGCCTTTGCAGGGCGGCGCGCCGCTGTAGTGATGTGGATGCAGATGTGCCGCTGCGTATCCGGCATGTGCGGCACCGCAAACGGGACAACCTGCCACTCCTGATCGCGCGGTTTGCAGGCGGCCACTTCCTGGTCAATCACCTCACGCCGCCCCTTCCAAGCCAATGTACGGCACCCGGGCGCGCGAATCGACGCGGTCACAGCCAACAGTTTTTCCAGCGTGCCGAACGCTGACGACACGATCTGGCGGAACTTGCCTTTCATCTGGTTGGCGTCGGCCTGCTTTACGATCACGCGCGGCGCGAACTTCGCCGTCGCTTCAAGCAGGAAGTCGGTCTTCTTGCGTTTGCTTTCGACCAGCGTCATCGCGGGCATGTCCAGCGCGATTGCCAGCGGCAGCCCGGGCAGCCCGCCGCCTGTGCCGATATCTGCGGTGGGCAACGCGGCATCCACGTGCTTCCACGGCGCGAGCGCGTTCAGAATGTTGTAGATCACCGACTCGCGCTCAGACTTGAACCCGGTCAGGTTGAACTTCTCGTTGGTCGCCATCAGCAGGTCGTGGTACCCAACCAAGCGCTGCAAACGCTCCGGCGGTAATTCGAGCGCCAGCGCGCGCAGGCCGTCCACGAGCAGTTCAAGATTTTGATCGAGCATGCGAAGCTTATAGCGGCTGCTGACCTACCACGCTGCGGGCTAAGCGATCCGACATATGTCTTGAGAAAACGAGAGTCCTGCCCCGCGTGAACTGCTTTCACCGCCAAAACGCCAAAGCGCCATAGGTGGCTGAACTTTGGCGTCTTGGCGCTTTGGCGGTCCAGCGGTTCAACCAGAGGTGACCATCACACCAAGGTTCGACTCAAAGCAACTTAGGTCGGACCGCTTAGAAACTATCTCAAAACGCCGCAAAACAGGCACCCATGGAGAAAAGGCAAAGCATCTCACACAAAGCCACGAAGCCCACCAACCGGATTGATCGCGGAGGCGCACATCGGCGCTTGTTGCGTTGTGTACAACCAGAACGTGCAGCGTCCAATCCATTCACCCGGGCTTAGTGGCTTTGTGTGAGACCGTAGTTCTCTGCGCGCTCCGCGTACTCTGCGCGCAACTGCTTTTGAGATAATTTCTTAGTACTCGCGCCGAAACATCAGCCCGACCTCGTCGGCTGGCAACGGCTGTGTCTGGAGCAACGTGAAGTCGAGCGCGCCCATGACTTCTTCGAAGTGCGCAGCATTCCAGTACGCCCGATAGATGGGACCATCCTCCGACTCTTCAAACCCCTCGCCTTCACCCAGCGGCAACCGCACGTGCAGCAGCCCGCCGGGGCGCAGCGCGGTGTGGACCGAGTTCATCGCTTTCGCCACGTCCGCACGCGGGATATGCGCGAACACGCTTTCGGTCCATGCGCCGTCGTAGCTGTTCTTATCGACGGGCAGGGCGCGCGCGTCGCCTTGCAGGAACTCGCCCTCCGGAAACAGCTTCTGCGCCAGCGCGACAGCGGACGCGGCGCCGTCAACCCCGGGCGGGTGACCGCCGGCGTTGTCGATCTGCTTGCAGCGCAGCGCGAGGTTGGCACCCATCACGACAATGCGCGGCAGCGGGCGGCCGGTACGCAGCAAAAACGACTCGACACGCGCCATGTCACGGCCCGTGTCGAGTGCGGCAAGTCCCGCCTGTAGCCGTCGCGCTGCATGGCGCTCATATGTGGCTAGCGTTGTTGCGACCGCGTCATCCATCACGCCGGGTTAGCACGCGTGTTGCAGCCCGCAAGTTAAGATTGTGCAGCGGTCAGGCCCATCGACGCGAAGTACTCGCGCAGAAACGCCTTGGCGCGAGAAAGCCGCGACATCACCGTGCCGACCGGAACCGCCAGGTTGGCTGCAATGTCCTTGTAGCTCTTCTCGCCCACTACGTTCAGCAGCAGCACGTCGCGATAGCGGCGGTCCATCTCGCCCAGGCCGGCGCGCAGCTCGGTCGGCAGCGTGTCGAGGAACGCCTCGTCGCCGAGCATCTGGTCCGGGTTCAGGTCAAGCAGATCCGGGCGTGTGTCGTAATGGACGCGATCGCGCACGATCTCTTCCATGCCGGCGATGCTGGCGCCATCGGGGCGCTTCTTGCGGCGGCGGTACTGCGAGATGTACATGTTGAACTGAAGCCGTGTAAGCCAGGCCTTGAGGTTGGTCTCCGGCTGATACAGGCGCCACTTGCGCAGACCAAGCGTGTAGGTGTCCTGAACGAGATCTTCGGCGTCGTTCTGGTTTCCTGTGAGCTTGATCGCCTTGGAAAAGAGGTAATTCATCAAGGGCAGGGCTGCCCGTTCGAAGTCCGCGCGCTCCTGCGCGTCCACGTCGTGCTCGATCTCACTAATCATCTCGGCGTTCCTTCGGAGTCCACAATTCAACGGCGTCGGATCATCTAACTAACCGGTCAGTAAGTGTTGTTATACGTCCTTCGATTGCCCATGCACAGCAAATTCCACCCAATAACCCCGAAAATTTGACCGAGCGGTATGTTCCCGGAACTACCGCGCTTTCAGCCTTCCGCACGACTGGCCCAGACTTGCAGCGCGGTGTGGCTCCCAAAGACAAACTGACTTAGGGGCGGAGGGTGGCGGACCTCCGATACGGAAGCAAACTCGCGTTTCATCCGTTCTTCGTTTGGTACATTGCACACGCGCCATGCGCCTTTGATCGACCCGAAAGTGAGCAACGATGAGAAACGCCGTCATCTGTGAAGCCGTACGCACGCCCACCGGCAAGTTCCAGGGCACGCTGACCCCGTTCGAAGCGCCCAAACTTGGCGCCCACGTGGTGAAGGCACTGCTGGAGCGATCCGGCATCGACCCCGCCAAGGTCGACGAAGTCATCATGGGCAACGTGCTGCAAGCCGGCCTGGGACAGAATCCGGCGCGGCAGGCGGCGCTGTTCGGCGGCATGCCGGACAAAACGCCCGCGATGACGATCAACAAGGTGTGCGGCAGCGGCCTCAAGGCGGTCGCGCTCGCGGCGCAGGCGATCCGCGCGGGGGACGCAGACGCGATCATCGCCGGCGGTTTTGAAAGCATGACCAACGCCCCCTACGCCGTGCCCCAGGCCCGCGCCGGCGCGCGCCTTGGCAATGTGCAGATGATCGACCTGATGATTAACGACGGCCTGTGGGACAAGTACAACGACTTCCACATGGGCATGACCGGCGAGCTGGTCGCCGAGGAGTACAAGGTTACGCGGCAGGACCAGGACGAGTTCGCGTACAACAGCCATATGCGCGCGGCGGCTGCCATCAAGTCGGGCGCATTCAAGGCAGAGATCGCGCCGCTTGAGATCAAGGGCCGCAAGGGCGAGGTCACGGTGTTCGACACCGACGAAACCGTGCGCGCTGACACCACAGTAGATGCGCTCGGCAAGTTGAAGCCGGCATTCAAGAAGGACGGCACCGTAACCGCCGGCAATGCGCCCAGCGTGAACGACGGCGCGTCAGCGATCCTGGTGTGCGCGGAAGACAAGGTTGCTGAGCTGGGCGTGAAGCCGCTCGCGCGCATCACCGGGTACGCGACCGGCGGCGTTGAGCCGAAGTGGGTAATGATGGCGCCCGTGGAAGCGGTGAAGAACCTCGAAAAGAAGACCGGGGTAAACGCCAGCGCGTACGACCTTGTGGAACTCAATGAAGCATTCAGCGTCGCCGCGATTGCGCTGACGCGCACACTGAAACTCGACCCCGCCAAGGTGAACGTGAACGGCGGCGCGGTAGCGCTGGGCCACGCCATTGGCAGCAGCGGAAGCCGCATCCTGACCACGCTGATTTATGCGCTGAAGAACCGCAAGCTGAAGACTGGCCTGGCGGGCCTGTGCCTCGGCGGCGGCAACGCAGTCGCGGTCAGCATCGAATTGCTGTAGCTCGTCAACCGAGATAGCTGCCAAGAGGCCAAGAATCGCCAAGAACAGCTATTTCTTGGTTACCTTGGCCTCTTGGCGGCTTAACCCTGCTTGAACGCTGCGCGCTCGCTGTATTCGATGCGGAGCACGCGGCCGAAGAAGAAGATGCGCCAGTTGTCCGGGAAGTCCGGGACCGTACCGTCTGACTCCAGAACGTGCGGCCCCCAGTGGCGCTCCAGCTCATCCAGGATCAGGTCGTTGATTTCGTGACAGTAACGGGCATTGCGTGCCGCCGCCCGGCTCGCCCCCTTCGCGTCGCCGGCGTCAACATGCGCCGATCGCTGGGCGCAAGCGGAATCGATCCAGGCGTCCAATTGCCGGAACGCCTTCACGAATTCCTGCCCTCCTCGGCAGTTCAAGGTTTTTCTGTCTCCTTCAGCCATGACACTTCGCCGCTAGGGCGCCTTCGGTTTACATCGCAACAGAACGGGAAAAGGTTGCAGCCACGAAAGCACGAAAGGCTTCTCGTGCCTTCGTGCTTTCGTGGTTTTTGTTTGAGTGAATCAGCGGTCTTCGAAGATCTCGCGCTCTTCGTACTCGACCTGCAGGAAGCGCCCACGCACGAAGGTGCGCCAGTCATCCGGCACGTTCGGCAGGCGGTTGTCCTCGAGCAACTTGGGGCCCCAGTGGCGTTCAAGCTCGTCGTAGATCAGGTCCTGAATCTCGCACCCCAGCAGGCTTAGCTTGCGCGCGGCTTCTTCCGCGACGTCTGCGTTGCCGGCCTTGATGCCGGCGTCCTTGCGCGCCATCAGCGCGTCGTACTCGCTGTCCATGGCACGGAATTTGTCCAGGAACTCGTTAGAGGTGCGAACGATGAAATTGACTTTGTCGCCTGTGGCCATCTGGTCCCTCCGCCGCATAAACGTACAGTCACGCCCCTGTGTTTCAAGCAACTAGCTGCTGCATCGCGCAGAGAGCAAGGAGACCACAGAGAGAGACACAACCAGGCAGTTCTCCGCGCACTCTGCGGTCTCTGCGCGCGGCTTGTAGTTCAAGACTGCGAGTCAGCGAACAGTCCACGCTATCGCATCCTTGCTGCCCAGGTCCTGCGGCAGCGGCACGTCAAGCCAGTTGATCGCCGTGATGCCGACATCGATCAGTCCGAAGCGCTTCGCCTCAAGCTTGCGGTTACAGAAGACAACGCCCGGCACCAGCGCCGGATCGAAACTGCAATGGTCGCCGGACCAGTTCTTCAAGTTGTCGAAAATGACCGGCTCGTCGGCGCCGCCCAGGCTGGTCTGCCAGCTTACGCGGTAGCCCCACGCGTAACCGATCTGCAGGTCGCCGGCTTCGCTTACCCGGTCGCCTTCCCAGATCTCCTCGCGCCGCCACACGCCCGAGATGACGGGCGCAAACCCGTGCGCCTCGTCGTCTTTGAGCTTCGTCAGCTTGCCAATGATCTCGGCCTTAAGCGCCTCGGCGTCGGCTGCATCGACAATGCCCTCCGGCTCGCGCCCCTTCAGGTTGATGTAGATTTTCGACAAGCCCAGCGCGTATGCGCGCGTTTTCGACCAGTCGTAGGGGTCGTAGTACCCGCCCTTCGTGTTGAACATTCCGTCCATGCCGACGGCGCCGGTATCGCGCTTCAGCACCAGGTACCCATTGTCGCGAAGCCAGCGATTCAGGTTCACGGCGCGATAGAACGGCGCGAAACCGTGGTCGCTGCACGCTATGAACAGGGCGTTCTTTGGCAATCTGGCCAGCACTTCGCCGATCAGCGCGTCGTACTTCTGGTAAAAGTCGCGGATCGCGGTGCGCCAGTGCTCGGGCGCGGTGGGATCGTGGTTGGGGTGCTTTGCGTCCATGTGGCGCCACATCATGTGGCTTACGCGGTCCACTTCGTATGTGAATGCCGCCAGCAGGTCCCAATCGTCGGCACGTTCGAGCAGGCCAAGGATCTGCGCGCGCTTTTCGTCGAAGCTGTGGTGGCACGTCTGCAGGAAAGTCTCGTCGTCGATCACGCCGTCGTTGAGCGCGCTTGTCGCCTCGGCCCAACCGATCGTCTGAAACATGCCGTACTCACGCGCCAGCCACGGCGCGAAAGTCAGCGGCTCGCTGATGGCAAATCGATTGTTCGGCTCCAGCGGGTCAAACTGCACCGGCGTTGCGTACAGCCGCACCTGCGAGCCACCGGCCAGCAGCTTGAAGCTGACGGTGCCGTGCAGCTTCACCACGCCGCCCAGTTTGTAGACGACGCGGAAGTGGCGCTTCCAATCCCCCACCTTCAGCTCGAAGCCCTCAGCTTCCGTGGCCACCGCCGGGTCAAAGCGGATCGACACGCCGTCTCCCGGCCCGCGCGTGACGGTGAAGTACAACTCCTCGCGCGGCATGCGGTCGAGCTCGCCTGCTTCCCACTTCTCCCAGCGGGGCTTGTCGAACTTGGCGGGCGGGCCGAGCAGCACACCGCTGGCAATAGCATCCCTGAACTCCAGGCGCTCGACACGCCCCGACATCTCGGTGGCGCCTCCGGCAAGTTCATGGTGCGGCTCGGTGAACAGGGTGTAGGTGTGATACGTCCCCATCGCGTCGGGCGTGGCCAGCCCTGTTGTCGTCCGCGTGAATTCCAGGTCTTCCCTCGCCGGCCAGTTGACGGGCGCGCCGATCACGCGCGCGCGCAGGCCGTGTTGGTCAGCCAGCTTCCAGAAGGTTGTTCCGGTGCGCGCCGACTGCGGCTCAGGCAGCGTCTCCGGTACCCAGCTCAACGCCATGTACGTGCCGGCCAGCAACACAAGCAGCGGCAGGACCATCGCCTTCCACGTCAGCCGGTTGCGAAACACGAAATACCCGAACGCGACCACGGCAACTTCCATCGCCAGCAGCGCCCCGAGCGCGTGCGCGAACGACTGCATAAGCGGAGGGATGGGCGTCAGCAGCACCATCACGACGACGACGACACCGGGGATCACGTCGTTGATCGGCTTGCCCCGGATCAACCAGAACAGCACGCGACCCAGCGCAAGCGCGATCGCGAACAGCACCACGCCCGCGAGCAGTGCGATGCCGTAACGTCCCCCACCGCCGCCGGGGACCGGCGGCTGTTCGTTCGGTTGTGCCAGCGAAAGCTCCGGCTCGTAGGTTCCGTCCTTGCGCTTTAGAAACCCGAAGATGCCAGTTTTGCCGGGGTTCAGCCCGGTCGTCATGGTGGACCACGCTGCCGGCGACATCGGCGGATAGCTGGTTTCAAGCGCCGAGTAATGGCCCGATTCCGCCAGCTTCTGCAGATTGGGCAGCC
>CAZNBU010000053.1:0-13063 GCA_964571035.1 uncultured Planctomycetaceae bacterium
GCCGACCCCGACCTGCCGCCACACCAGCCCCGCGCTTGAATCGCTGCGCAGGTGAAGGGCGCCCTCGGCGAGTTGCCGTTGCAGCGGGTGGATCGAGCCTTCGACTTCGTACAGCGTCCACTGCTGGTCTGCGTCCTTGCTCTGAAAGTCCTCCAACACGCGGCCGCTGACCGGCTCAGCCGGCTGCGTCAACGCCTCGGACTGCACCACGTGCCGGTGCTGCACCGCGGTGCAGGCTGAAAGCAACCCGGCGGAGATGACGGCGAGCAGGCGCGTCACGGCAGATCCTCTTCCACGTTCTTCTGGAACTCATCCCAGTCGCCGATCTCTTCCAGCATTTCCTTTTCCAGCCGCCCGGCGCCCGAAGTCGGCTTCTCCGGCGCGGCGCGCTCTGTATCCGGCGGCGCGAACCCAGCCAGGCGCTCGCTCATTTCGCGGCTGTGAACGATGCGGGCGCCGCTCAGGCGGCAGGCGTTGATGACCTGGTGGTCGGCGCTGACCACGCGCAGCTTGCGGGGTTGCCCCGAGTTCTCGACAAACTCGCGCACTGCGTGGTCGGCGCTTTCACGCGCCGGGCCGCAGAACACCACCCGCACGCGCGGATAGTCGAGGTCGCCGGTGCCCACGTTCGACGGGGTGCCGTCGAAAAAGATGCGCACGGTGGTCGATTCCCGCCGCGCGACCTCCGCCAGCAACTGCACCAGCCGCGCGCGGCTTCGGTCGCCATCGGATGGCAGCACGCCGGGGTGGCGAGCCAGCGCGTGCAGCAGGTTGTAACCGTCAATCACATACATAAGGAAGAAGCGCACGCATCGCAGCTTCAACACCCACACAACAGCTTGCAGTTCAACAGTTTACGACAAGAAAGAATGCCCGACGAATCGTTGGACGCATTATCTTTCATGGTGTACGGTTTCTATGAGCCACGGTGTCCCCAACCCCAAGGACCCCACCATAACCACCGCGGCTCAGGCGGCTACGGTCGCTGACCGAAAGCCGCTGAGCGGCCCCCCCGCTCGGCGCACAGGGGGGACGGGTCGTGTGGGGACCGTCCCCCGCTGTTCCTTCCGGTTTGACCTGCATCGGTTTGCTACCATAATCCGGCCCGTGATGCGCTGGATGCTGCTGATTCTGTTGTGTGCCGCGCCGTTGACTGCGCAGGCTGATTTCGTGCTGCTGCGCGGTGCGGTTGTGTTCAACAACGGCTCGGCGGATGAGATGGAGAACACCGGCGCGTCGCCGTTCAACCTGACCTACACCATCCGCAATGTCGGCACGGCCGACATGAACCTCACCGGCGCACCGCTGGTGGCGATCTCGGACGAGGACAACTGCACCGTGACGCTGATTCAGGACCCAGCCACGCCAATTGCGATGGGCGGCGGTTCCACGACATTTCGTCTACAGGTGGCGCCGGTGGCTGCGACGGAGTTCAGCTTTACGCTCAGCATCGCCAATGACGACCCGAACAGTAACCCGTTCAACATCAGTTTCGACGGCAACACCACCGAGCCCGACGACCCACAACGCAGCTCGGGCGGCGGCGACGATTGCAGCACGCATTCCGGCGGTCACCCCGTGCTGATGATGGCGGCCGTTGCCGCGCTGGCTCTGCTCGCCGCGCGCCGCGTCATTGGCGGGCGTCGCGGTACTCCACAGGCTGCCAACGCGGTGTGATGGGCGGCACGCGGTTGATTAATCGAATCTTCACGAAGTCCCAATAATGCGTTGACCGCCTCGGTCTACCGTGCCTCCCGTGATTGGGAATTGACCCCGTACTGGAGACACGAACATGCGCTACACAGTTGCATTGAGCATTGGGGCAGTGGCAGCCCTCGTTGCTGCCTTTGCCATCAGCACACCAGCCCAAGCGGACGACACGAAGAGCGGCACGGCGTCGGTTGACCCCGCGCTCGAAACCTACAAGGCCGTCCCGGGCGTTGCAGGCAAGATCACCAGCAAGGGCAGCGACACGCTGGCCAACCTGATGACCTTCTGGGCCGAAGGGTTCAAGAGCCACTACCCGAATGTCGAGTTCTCGGTCGAAAGCGCCGGCAGCAGCACCGCGCCGCCCGCGCTGATCGAAGGCACCTCCGACATGGGCCCGATGTCGCGCCCGATGAAGGAGAAGGAAATCAACGACTTCCAGGCCAAGTTCGGGTACAAGCCGTCGCGCGTGGCGGTTGCCATCGACGCGCTGGCGGTGTTCGTCCACAAGGACAACCCGATCAAGGAAATGAGCCTCGCGCAGGTTGACGCGATGTTCGGCCAGAACCGCAAGCTCGGCCATACCGAAGACATCACCAAATGGGGCCAGCTCGGCCTCAAGGGCGACTGGGCCAACGCCAGCATCTCGCTGTACGGCCGCAACAGCGCCTCGGGCACCTACGGGTACTTCAAGGAACACGCGCTCGGCAAGGGCGACTACAAGAACACCGTCAAGGAGCAGCCGGGCAGCGCAGCCGTGGTGAACGGCGTGGGTGAAAACCTGCACGCGGTCGGCTACTCGGGCATCGGGTACAAGAACGCCAGCGTGCGCGCTGTGCCGCTGAGCGAGAAGACCGGTGGCAAGGCGTTCGACGCCACCAACGAGAACTGCTACAGCGGCGACTACCCGCTGTCGCGCTTCCTGTACATCTACTTCAACCGCCCGCAGGGCAAGGCCACCGACGCCAAGATCCGTGAGTTCTTCCGCTACATCCACTGCAAGGAAGGCCAGGAGATCGTGGTGAAGGACGGCTACATCCCGCTGACCAAGGCTGTCGCCGACGAGAACGCGGTAGCCTACAAGTAAATGCAATCCGGACTTGAGGCGGGGCGCATAGCGTCCCGCCTCAATCGTCCGCGGGACCCTGCCCTGTGACCGACACAAAGCTGCCTCGCTACAACCGCAAGACGACGCTGCGCGTCAAAGTGGTGGACAAGTCCGCCAGCATCGGCATCACGGTCGGCGGTCTGGGCGTGATCCTTGCGGTGCTTGGGCTGATCGTCTTCATCGGTTGGCAGGTGATCCCGCTGTTCCTGCCCTCTTCTATGGGCGAGCCGACGCCCGCGCACGAGCTGGGCGCCGGCGACACGCTGGTGCTTCACACGGACGAGTTTCGACGCGTAGGCGTCCGCATCACCAAAGACGGGTACGTCACCTCATTCGCGCTGGCAACCGGCGAGGTGCTTTCGCGCGAGAAGCCACCCGAGCTGGGTAACGGGACGCTGACTGCCGCCAAGCTCAGCCTGCGACCGCGCACGACGCGCAACGTCGGCAGCAGCATGGACGTGCCCCACTATCACCTGCTGCTTGGCACCAGCGACGGGCGTGTACTGGTTGGCGAACTGACCTACCTCATCGCGTTCGTGCGCTTCAGCCTTGAAGAGGACCCGGGCGAGCTGGGCAAGTTGAAGAAGCCCGAAGAGTCAGCTTTCAAGAGCTACGGGTTCGTGCCCGAGATCGTCATCAAAGACAAGGCTGTAATCGAGCACGTGAACTCGTACGGGCTGTACCGCTCGGTGCAGGCGCAGGTGAGCATCCTTCGCGAGCTGGATGTGCCGACGGGCGGCAACTCGGTGCGCCTGGTCTACGGCCAGATCAACGACGCGGATGCTCGCGCGTCGCGCACGACCACAACTGTGGTCATCACCGGCGACAACCGCACGCTGCTTGTGCGCGAGGAGATTTCGGTCAACCGCATGACCGGCAAGCTGCGCGCACGCGCTGAAACGCGCGACCTGACGGACGAGATTGCAGGCGTGCCGGACTGGGCGCTGGTGAACGAGCTGCAGACCTACGTGGTGCTGGTGGCGCGCGACGGGTTTGTGCACTTTTACCAGTACGAGAATGCCACCAACGAATTCACGCAGCCGTACCCGGCGTTCAGCGTCTTCGCCGCGCAGGCGGACACCGACCTGGGTCAGGCGTGGCACATGCAGGTCAATGAGCTGCGTGAAGATGAGGGCTACGAACCCATTCCCGGCGAGCCGCACCTGACCGCCGTCAGCTTTCTCTTGGGTGACGAGACCATTGTGTTCGGCGACTCGGCAGGCGGGTTGCAGTCTTGGTTCACGGTCAAGGACACCAAGCGCGACTCATTGCAGGTCTGGAATCGCTACACCCGCATTCGAAGCCTGGCGCCTTCGCCCCAGGCCATCGCGTCGATTCACGCGGCACAACTGAACAAGTCGGCCCTGGTTGTGGACGAGGGCGGGTCGGTGCGCGCGATCAACAACACCGCTGAGCGGCTGTTCGTGGACACTCAAGCCGAGGGCGTCCGCACCGCTGTGTTTGCCCCCAAGGGGGACGGGCTGCTGGCGATCGGGCCGGCGGGCCGCGTTCATCACTGGTGGCTGGAAGCGCCGCACAGCGACGTCAGTTTCAAGTCGTTGTTCGGCGCGGTGTGGTACGAAGGATTCGACGACGCGGGGTACGAGTGGCAGAGCAGCAGCGCCACCGACGACGTTGAACCAAAGCTAAGCCTGATCCCGCTGATCGCGGGCACGATCAAGGGCGCGCTGTACGCGCTGCTGTTCGCCGTGCCGCTGGCGGTGCTGGCGGCGATCTACACCTCCGAGTTCATGCACCGCAACATGCGCTCGATTCTCAAGCCGACAATGGAAGTTATGGCAAGTCTTCCGTCGGTCGTGCTGGGTTTCCTGGCGGCGCTGTATTTCGCGCCCAAGGCCGCGCCCATGATGCCCGCGATCCTGTGCGCGCTGATCATCGTCCCCGGCGTGTTCATGGTGTTCGGGTGGGTGTGGCAGCGCTGCCCGCCTTCGTTTGTCGGCAAGTTCGGATACTGGCGCAGCACAGCGCTGCTGTTTGCGTTGCTGGCCATCGGGTTGGCACTCTCGGTTTGGACCGGCCCGCGCGTTGAGCCGATGCTGTTCCCGGCAGTGGAAGGCGCCAACCCCGCGCTGCTTGACCCCGTGACCTTCAAGCCGCTGAACGAAAGCGCCGAGCTTGCGCTGGACACCGGCGACTTCCGCACCTGGACCGGCGGCGGGCGCAAGCTTGACCGCGAAACCGAGATCACGCCGATCCTTCTGACCGACGGCACGCAGATTCCGGGCGGCCGGCTGCTGCCGAAAGGGTGGTGGCTGCCGGGCGGACACAACCTGTTCATCGCGCTGATGACGATCCCGCTGGCGCTGCTGATCGGGTTTGGGGCGCGCTTTGCGATCCGGAAAACGACCGACGGCGACGGGGAGACGGTGATGGACCGCCTTCGCGGCAGGCTTGAGGGCTCCAACCGCCATGGCGCGCGGGCAGTGCTGGTGGATATCGGCGTTTCCATCGCGTTCGGGGCGGTGGTGCTGGCGATCGGGTTCGGCATTTCGTGCGTGATCTCGCCGGTGATCGAGTCGATCCTGTTCAGCTACGACCACCCCACGGCAGGCACCGTTGCCGACTTCCGGCACTGGATCACGCGCGAGCGCACCCTGATTACCGGCGAGCGCGGATGGACGTTCGAGCAGTCCAATTCATTGATCGTCGGGTTCGCGATGGGGTTTGCCGTCATCCCGCTGATCTACACCATTTCCGAAGACGCGCTGACCACCGTGCCCAACCAGCTTCGCGCTGCCAGCCTGGCGTGCGGCGCGTCACGCTGGCAGACGACGATGCGCGTGGTGATGCCCGCGGCGATCAGCGGCATCTTCAGCGCCATCGTGATCGGCCTCGGCCGCGCGTTGGGCGAAACCATGATTGTTGTGATGGCCGCCGGCGGCACGCCCGTCGTGGAGATGCAGCCGCTGAGCGGTTTCCGCAGCCTCAGCGCGGCAATTGCAATTGAGATGCCTGAGGCGCCCCATGAAGGCTCGTTGTACCGCACCCTGTTCCTGTCGGGCCTGGTGCTGTTCCTGATGGCGTTTGTGATCAACACGATGGCAGAGGTTGTGCGCATGCGTCTGCGCAAACGGCTGTCGAGACTGTAATGGCGAAGAGCAAACCACAACGCAAGCGGGTGAAGGGCGAGTCGTGGGTCTGGCTCAGCGGCGGCGCCGTGGCCACCGGCATCGTGATGATCGTTGCCATGCTGGCGCTGATCGTCGTGGAGGGCACCGCCGCCTTCTGGCCGCACAACGTAGACGCGTTTGTGATGGGCGAAACGCTGTACGTGCTGCGCCACCCCGAGCAGGGGCAGGTGTGGATCTCGCAGGACAACACGCAGCTCGTGGTCTCGACCAACGGCGAGGGTTACCGCGAAGTGAACGGCACGCCGGTAAACGCGCCGCCGAACGTGCGTCCTGTGCCGCTGCCCGAGTACGTGCAGCACCGCGAGGTGTTCCAGCGCTACCCGGATCGCGTGTGGCGCCTGCGCAACCGTGCCGGGAATCTGGTGATCGACAAGCAGGGCAACCCGCTGACTCCCGACCAGTTCCTGGAAGACCCGGAGCGCTTCCGCCCCAGCATCGACCGCGGCGACCCCAACGCCAACGAACTGCTCACAGTAGAAGATGCGGAACACGGCGTGGTGCTGCTGAACCAGACCAACGACGCCGTGCTGACGCGCGTGAACTGGCGCACGCTGGATGGCACGCCGGTGCCGCTCAACTTCCTGGCGCCGCGCCAGGCGACGACCGCAGACTACCGCGACCTGCCTGACCTGTTTGGCAAGACCGCATGGCAGATCGCTGACCGCAACGGGCAGGTGGTGCAGGATGAAGCCGGCAACCCTGTGACAGTGCAGCAGTACATCAGCAGCCCGGATCAGTTTCCGTCGCCGTGGGGCTACCTTGACGATAAGGGCAACAAGGTTTCGGTTGAGGAAGTGCTCGGCGAGGACAGGTGGCGCGATCATCGCCTGCTGGTGGGAACGCCGCGCAACGAGCGCGCCATGGACATCCGTGCGCTGGCGCCGCACCCCGACGGAAGCCCGGTGCAGGCGCACGAGCTTTCCGACACGCCCACCGAGATCCTGATCCGCCAGGGCAACCAGGGCGAGACGCTGTATGGCGGTTCGGCTTACTTCCGCTGGGTGCGTACCAACGTTCCGAACGTCGAAGACACCAGGCGGTACCGGACCAGCACGTACAACGAAATCGTCCTGCAGCGCCTGTCGCTGCCCTACATCGCGATGATCGAGCGGCTGGAAGGCGGCGTACTGAACGGGTACGTCACCCGTGTAAGGATCGAAGAGAAGATCGTCGCGGACATCGAGAAGGACGGGCGCGAAGCGGTGTGGGAGCGCTTCCTGCAAGAGCAGGAGCGCATGCACGGCGAGTACCAGCGCCGCCACAAAATCGAAAAGAAGGAAATGGGCCGCGTTAACGCGGATCTCAAAGACCTCAGCGATGACCTGGAACGCATCCGCTACGACAACCGCGATTCGCGGCTTGTGGTCGCAATGCTCGAGCGGTTGCAGGAAACCTACAAGCAGTGGCAGGCGCTACAGCCGCCAATTGAGGAAGACCCCCAGGCCGAGGAGTACGAACGGGTTACGGACGAATGGCTGCAGAAGCTGCCAGAGGTGCTGAAACCGTGGCAGCAGGAGGTTGAGAAGAAGGAAGCGACCGAGTCCGAGCGCCGTGCCTTGGAGCGCGCGAAAGAAAAGATCACGGCGCTTGCCGATGTGCAGGCGAACCGCTTCAGCCCGCTCAACTTTGAAGTAGCGCGGCTGCGCGAGGTGGAGAAGACCGCCACGTATGACTTCATCACCGCAGACGGCCGCGAAGCCACGCTGCCGTTGTACGCGGTGGTGAGGGCGTTCCGCCCCAACGAGCTCGGCCTGTTCGGCAAACTGGGCGTATATCTCGACCGAGTGTGGGAATACCTCACCGACGACCCGCGCGAAAGCAACACCGAAGGCGGCATTTGGCCGGTCATCCTGGGCACGCTGGTGATGACACTGATCATGTGCGTCGCGGTGGTACCGTTCGGCGTGATCGCCGCGCTGTACCTGCGCGAGTACGCCAGGCAGGGCACGCTGGTAAGCGCCGTGCGCATTTCGGTGAACAACCTCGCGGGCGTGCCGAGCATTGTCTTCGGCATCTTCGGACTGGGCTTCTTCTGCGTGATGGTCGGCGGCACCATCGACGACCTGTTTTTCCCGGAGCTGCTGCCCGCGCCCACGTTCGGTGGCGGCGGCGTGCTTTGGGCCGCCCTGACGCTGGCGCTGCTGACCGTGCCTGTAGTGATCGTTTCTACCGAGGAGTCGCTGTCGGCTGTGCCTTCAAGCCAGCGCGAAGCCAGCCTCGCGTGCGGCGCGAGCAAGTTCCAGACGATCTGGCGGGTCATCCTGCCACAGGCGATGCCGGGCGTGCTGACCGGAACGATACTGGCCATGGCGCGCGGGGCAGGCGAGGTCGCGCCGCTAATGCTGGTCGGTGCGGTGAAATACGAGCCATCGCTTGCGCTCGATACGATTCCGCCGTTCCTGCACCTTGAGCGCAAGTTCATGCACCTGGGCTTTCACGTGTATGACGTCGGTTTCCAGAGCCCCAACGTGGACAACACCAAGCCGCTGGTCTTTGCGACCGCGCTGGTGCTGATCGTGCTGGTGGCTGTGCTGAACATTTTTGCCATCACGCTGCGCAACAAGCTGCGAAAGAAACTGGCGACCAGCGCGGTGTAGGGAAGTGCAATGGGAGAAGTATCATGCCCGAAGGACAAGCCATGAGCGCGGAAGAGGTACATCAGCCCGCAGCGACGCGAACGTCCCCGACGATCGCGACCGATACCGGCAGCTTCGGCGAGGCGGAAGACCCGCTCGCGCTGGAGCCCGCGGTGACAGTTAAGGATTTCAACCTGTGGTACGGCAAGTCGCAGGCGCTGAAGAACATCAACCTCACGTTCCCGAAGAACCGCGTCACGGCGCTGATCGGGCCCTCGGGGTGCGGCAAGTCCACTCTGCTGCGCAGCATTAACCGCATGAACGATTTGATCGACAGCGTGCGGACCACCGGCAGCATCCTGCTGGGCGAGGACGACATCTTTGACCGCAACCAGGACACCATTGAGCTGCGCAAGCGCTGCGGCATGGTGTTTCAGAAGAGCAACCCGTTTCCCAAGACGATCTACGAAAACGTGATCTACGCCAACCGCATCGCCGGCGAGCGCGACAAGAAGAAGCTGCAGGAGATCGTCGAGTACTGCCTCAAGCGCACCGCGCTGTGGGACGAAATTAGCACCCGGTTGCAGGAAAACGGCAGCATGCTTTCCGGCGGCCAGCAGCAGCGCCTGTGCATCGCCCGCGCCATCGCCAATCAGCCGGACGTGCTGCTGATGGACGAGCCGTGCAGCGCGCTGGACCCGGTGAGCACGCAGAAGATCGAGGAGCTGATTCTCGACCTGCGCAAGAACTTCACGGTAATCATCGTAACGCACAACATGCAGCAGGCGGCGCGCGTGGCGGACTTCACGGCGTTCATGTACCTCGGCGAAGTGATCGAGTACGGCGCGACGAGTGAGATGTTCATCAAGCCCAAGAAAAAGCAGACCGAAGATTATCTGACAGGCCGCTTCGGGTAGGGGCGACGTTTACGTCGCCCTCGATCTCGGGGTTGCGTTGGTGCGTCGAGGGCGACGCAAGCGTCGCCCTACTGCTCGGGTTTCTTGCCCAGGTTCTCAGCCTTCTCCAGCGCCGCCTTGCCCTCGGCTTCTTTGCCTGAGGCGTTCAGCACCAGCCCCAGCGTGTGCCACGCCTTGCGCAGGCGCAGCAGGTGGTTCTCGTCCTTCGCGCCGGAAAGGTCCTCGAAGTCGATCGCCTTCTTCAGCGCGTCCACAGCCGGCTCAAACTTGCGCTGGCCGCTGTAGACCTCGCCCAGCGCAAACCAGCTCTTGCCCTGGCTTACCTTGTCGGCGTCGTGCTTTTCCTTGAGCGTGATCGACTTGCGGTAGGCGTCCACAGCCTCCGGCAACTGCCCCATCTCCTTGTGGCTTTCCGCCAGGCCGAAGTACATCGAAGCCAGCTCCAGCGGGTCCACCTTGGTCTTTTCCGCCATATGCACCAGCTTCTTGCGCTGCATGACGCCCTTTACGTAGCGACCGGCGTCGTGGTACGCCTCGGACATCCCGCGCTGGACCTGCAGCTTGAACTCGCCAGGCAAACCGGCTTTGTCCGCCAGCTCTCCGGCTTTGCGGTACAGGTCAACGGCTTCCTGGAACTGGCCGTCGAGCTGCTTCTCCAGGATCGCGATCTGCGGCGGCGGTTTGGTGCCCTGCATGTTCTTCTGCACGCGCACGCTGGCCTGCATGATCGCGATTGAGCGCTTGATCGAATCCGCGTGGTACAGCGTCAGCGTCGCCAGCGTGGCGTCGTCCGCCCCGGTTTGGCTTGCAAGCTCGGTCGCCTTGGCGAACTGCTCGATCGCCTCCTTGAAGCGCCCGTTGGTGAACAGGCATTCGGCGTAGCGGTAGACGACATTCAGCTTCGAGCTTTCCGGCGCGCCGCACTCTTCTTTCTTTGCCACGGCGGTGTTGAAGGCCTCTATCGCGTCGTCAAGCTGATCCGCCAGCGCCAGCGCTTCGCCCAGCTTGGCGTAGCTGGTGGCGTGGCCGTTGGTGTCGGCGCCGCCCTTTTCCTCCAACTCGATCATTTTGCGAAACGCGGCAACGGCGTCTTCGCCCTTCTGCCTGGCCAGGGCCAGCCCGCCGACGCCCTCGTAGAAGGCGGCAGCGTCCAGCGGCTCCAGGTCGGCGGGCGGCTCCAGTTTGCCGCCGCCGACTTCCTGCAGGATCACCTCTGCGCCCGCGGATTCGCCCTGGTAGAACAGCTCAAGCGCTTCGTCGATTTTTGCGTTCGCCATGGATCGTTCTCACGCCAGGAAGTTGCCCGCCTGGTCCCACCATTTCCGGAATTCGTCGCCAAATGCCATCAGCTTCTCGTTCGGCTCACCGATGGCGGCCCACCAAGCCACGAGGTCGTCGTCGCTCCACTCTGCGGTGAAGGCCGGCAGACCCAGCTCGTGCCTTGCGACCATCTTCTCAAGCGCCTCAACGTGCGCGTCTTCGAGACCTTTGCGAAAGCGCTCAAGCTCGTTCGCGCCATGCTCGATCTCTTCGTCGCTTACTGCCTTGGCCTGCGCGCGAATGTCGTCCGTAACCAGTGGGGCGTACGGTTTGCCGCCGGCAAGGGCCGCGCGGATGGCTTGCATCGCGTCCGCGTTTTCGTCCGAGACGCGCTCGCCGCGGGGATGGCCGACCATGCCCCAGTGCCGCACCGCGTTGCGTGCGATGGCAAACTTCGCGTCGCTGAGCATGGCCTCTCCTGAAGATACGGCCTGAGCCTAGCTGAGCCACTGGCATAAGCAACGACCAAACCCGCCGCGCGCCCGCTAGGCAAGCTGCTCCTCGACCAGCTTCCAAAGCCGCTCCAGCGCGCTTTCGGTCAGCGCAAGGCCGTGCGGGCGGTGCTCCTTGAACCGGTTGAAGAACTTGCCGGTGACGCCTTCAAGCTCGGGCGCGGCCGCAAGGCGGACTACGGGTTCAGCCCCGGCTTCCGGCTTGCGCATCAGCAGGTGAATCCAGAACTGGATGAACTTCGGGAAGTTGCGGAAGAGCTGTGTTCCCACAATGCCCGGGTGCAGGCTGTTGGCGGTGATCCGGCCCCGCTCGCGCTCCGCCAGCGAGTTGGTCAGCATGGTGATCGCCAGCTTGCTCTGCCGATAGGCGTGGCGCGCGGCGAACCCGGTTTCGAACTGTGTGTTGTCCCACCAGATGCGGCCGTTGGTGTGCTCCTCGGACGAAACATTGACCACGCGCCCTTTGGCGGCGCGCAACGGCTCAAGCAACTCGCGCGCCAGCAGGTGCGGCGCCAGCACGTTTACCGCCCAGGTTTTTTCAAAGCCCTCGGGGGTGGCTTCACGCTTCGCCTGCCAGATGCCGGCGTTGTTGATCAGGGCATGGATGCTCTGGTGCTTGGAGCGGATCTGCTCGCCCAGCTTGCGCACGTCAGCCATCAGGCTTAAGTCGGCAACCCCGGCCTCAGCCGTGCCGCCGGCGGCTTTCACCTGATCCAGCACCTGGCGCAAGCGGTCCTCCGAGCGCGCAACACAGACCACATGCGCCTTCTGCCGCGCCAACCCAAGCGCCGTCTGCATCCCAATGCCGGACGCAGCGCCGGTAACGATGAATGTCTTTCCCTCTAGGCTCATGCCGGGATATTCGAAAACCCTGCGGACTTGGCAAGGACAACTGCTTAACGCGAAGGGGCGAAGGGAGCGGAGAACGCGAAGGGTCTTGCGCTTATCCACCGCTGTTGCTGTCTCCAATGCGGTCTCTCGCAGAGTCGCGGAGGCGCAGAGAACAGCAAAGGCAAGACAAACTCCGCGCTGTCGAACACACCACCAAAGTAGATCGAAGCGGTTGACTGATGTACTTTGCTGTTCCTCAAGCAGTTCTCTGCGTCTTTGCACCTCTGCGAGAGCCGAAGCAGTTCATTGAAAGGAAGCACGTCGGCCCCACCCTCAAGCTCTTCGCGCTCTTCGCAAACCTCCGCTCCTTCGCGTCCAGCCGTTCAAATCCAGAAACCGGCCTTCGTTAGCACTCAATGACCTGCCACACGAACCAGTCCCGTTCCGCCCGCCATCGACCGTGATCTCCGGTCTGCATCCCCATTTGTCCCCACGCTGAAGGCTCTGCGGCCTTGCGTTGGGCACCTTTTCGGCAACAATTCGCCCGACCGGAGAACCCGATGGCCAAGAACATCAAGAAACGCAGTGAAGACTATTCCCAGTGGTACCTGGACGTCATCAAAGCCGCCCAACTCGCTGACTACTCGCCCGTGCGTGGATGCATGGTGATCCGGCCGGACGGGTTTTCCATCTGGGAGGCCATCCAGCGCGACCTCGACCGCCGCTTCAAGGAGACCGGCCACGTCAACGCGTACTTTCCCCTGCTGATCCCCCAGAACTTTCTCGCCAAAGAAGCCGCACACATCGAAGGCTTTGCAATGGAGTGCGCGGTGGTGACCCATTCGCGCCTCGAGCAGGCGGAGGGCGGCCTGCGCCCCGCCAGCCCCCTCGAGGAGCCCTACGTCATCCGCCCCACCAGCGAAACGGTGATCGGGCACATGTACTCGCAGTGGATCCAGAGCTACCGCGACCTGCCCGTGCTGATCAACCAGTGGGCCAA
>CAZNBU010000054.1:0-12997 GCA_964571035.1 uncultured Planctomycetaceae bacterium
GGCCGGGGCTAACGTTGTGCCAGCGCTCCGCGCAGAACTGCTAGCTACGCGCGGGAAGGATTGCCCGCGCCACTACAGTGCATCCCACTCCATCAACAGATCACCTGGGACGCTACTCGAACTGGGGCAGGTCTTCGGCCTTCACATACTCCCGCACATCCTTGATCAGCATGTCGGAGGCTAGCCAGTCCACCCCCTGCACGTGCTGCAAGGCGGGCGGGATGTAGGCGCAGAAGGGCTCGCTGGCCATGTAGTCGCCGGTGACCGCGAAGCTGCGCGAGCGCGCGCCGCCGCATACATCGCGGTAGTCGCACGCCCAACACTTGCCCTTGAGCTGGGAGAAGTCGCGCATGCGCTTGAGGTGCGGGTTGTTGCGGTAGATGTCGATGATCGACTGCTGCTTCACGTTGCCGCACTTCAAAGGAAGGAACCCGCTGGGGTACACCTCACCGACGTGATCGATGAAAATGAACCCGTTGCCGTCGTTCACGCCGCGGCCCGCGCGGCCGATCGCGTCGCCGCGCGACCAACCGCCCGGCTTCATCGGGCGCAGCACCCACGACGGCGGGCCCTCCGCCGGCTTGCGATCCTCAGCCTTGCCGCCGCCGGCGCGGGGGCGCAGGTAGGCGCCGCTGTCACTGGAGCCGCCGACCGCGCGCTGCGATTGCAGCACCACGCGACGATAGTGCGGGGCCGCCGTGGTCTTGAGGTCGAAGTCGGCCTTCTTGGCGGTCTCGTACAGCTTGTGCAGCACCTCTTCGTACTGCTGCGGCGTGATCTCGTCTTTCTCTTCGCCGCGGCCGGTGGGCACGAGAAAGAACGCCGCCCACAGCGTGAGGCCGAACTTCTGCATCAGCTCACACAGGTTGTCGATGTCGTTAACGTTCCAGCGGCTGATGGTGGTGTTGATCTGGACAGTGATGCCTTCATCCAGCGCATCCTTGATCGCGCGGATGGTGTGCGCGTAGCTGCCGGGTTGGCGGCGGAAGTTGTCGTGGATCTCTGCGGTTGACCCGTCAAGGCTGATCGCCATGCGCGTCAACCCGTTTTCCTTCATGCGATGAATGGCTTCGCGTGTCAGCAGGCCGGTGGCGCTGGGCGTGACAGCCACGCGCAGACCAACCTCATCGGCGTGCTTGATGTAGTCGTTGACGTAGGGTGATTTCAAAGGATCGCCGCCCGTGATCACGAACAGCGGCGGCGCGGTGTCGCTGAACGCGCGCAGCTCTTCGATCAGCTTGAAACCCTGCTCGCGGGTAAGCTCTTCAGGGTCGCGGTTGGGAATGGCCTCGGCGCGGCAGTGCACGCAGCGCAGGTCGCAAGCCCGCGTAACCTCCCAGATGGCGATGAACGGCGCCTTCTCGAAGTCAATGTCAAAGAAGTTCGGTTTGCTGCGGCGCTCAACGGTATCAGCCATGACGGCATGATAACGCCGCGACCGGGCGTAGGAACATGTGGAATGCACAAGGGCAGGCATCGCCGCCTGCCCCTGTGTCGCGCCGCGATGCTGCTACACGCGACGCCGGCGGATGGCGAAGCCGAACGCCCCGATCAGGGCAAGCAATGCCACCCACGAGCCACCGCCATTGGCAATGCATCCGCCATCATCATCCCCGCCGCCGCCCTTCTTCTTCTTGGAAGGGGCTGCGACGGCGGTACCGCTGGCGTTGAGGGTGTGCGTCGGCTTGTTCGGGTCGCTTGAATCGATCGACAGAACGAAGCTGAACGGCCCGCCCGCCGCAGGCGTCACCGCGATGGTGAACGGCGAGAAGTTGCCGGGGGCGATGGTGGCGCCGGGCGAGACTCCAACCGTTACGGTGCAGTTGACCATGCCGGAAATCCCGACAACCGGCGTGCCGGTGAGATCGAGATCCACCGTGCCGGTATTGTAGATGCGGTACTGAACGCTCAGGTCCGCCCCGGCGCTGCCGCCGCTCAGCGTTTGTGTGCCCGCGTGGGTGTACACAGTGACACCGGTGCTGTCGCGCAACTCCAGCCCCGGCGCGGGCGTGGAGGCGGTGCCGCTGATGGTCATGGTGAACGGCTGCGCCAGGTCGTTGCCTGCAATCGCCACCGACACGCTGAACGGCCCGTCGGCGGTTGGGGTGACCTCGATCTGCATGGGTGTGGACTGCGTCGGCAGGATCGTGGTGCCCGGCGCGATGGTCAGCGACGCCGCGCAGTTCGTGGATGTGGTGAACTCGACGACGGGCGTGCCGTTCAGCAGCAAGTCCTGCTCGCCGAGGTTGAACACCGAAAGGTTGGATGAGACCGCCTGGCCGGTAGTGACACTGCCCAGCGCGATCGTTCCTCCGTGATCGACGACGCTGCCGGCTGGCTCGGTGCGCAGCTCGAACTGCGGCGGCGCGACGTAGAGCGCCGAGACGGATACGGTGGCCGATGGCAACTCGCTGCTCTCATGGCGAATCTGGCCGGCGGGCGCCGCGTCCATTTCAAGGTAGCGGACATACACGGTGGTGTTGATCATCGAGGCAGCCGGTGCGAAGCTGATGGCTGACTGAAACGGCCCACCCGCTGACGCCGATACTCCGAACCCGCGCGGCGCGGTCACGCGAACCGGGCCGCTGAGGCCGGAGCCACTGAGGGTGTAGCTTGAGACGGGGTTTGCGCTGTCCAGCGCGATCGCGCCACCCCCGCCGACGACCAGCGTTGGAAACGTGGCGTTGTACTCGACGGCCCCGATGTCGCGGCGAGCCGGGCTGCCGCCACCGATGTGGCGTGGCGCGCTGCGCTGATCCTGAAGTGGAGACCCTACGGCGAGGAATGCACCGGTGTTGATCACAGGGCTGCCTGCGTTCGGCATCCTGGTAGGCGCGAACCCGCCGTTGTTGCCGGGGTTGGCGAGATTGTGATTCAGGGGCGTACCGACCGCGCCCACCTGGTTGCTGTTGACCCCGTGTGTGTACTGGCCCGCGCCGACCCGGATGAAGTTGTAGTTGCCGGTCCAGGTACCCGCCACACTGAGCTCGGGGCTGGTGGTAATGCCGCCTGTGGAGTTGTTGGCTACGATGCAGTGGTTCATGTTGATGGTACTGGTGCTTGCCGTGCGCACTCCGCCGCCATCGGACATCTCGGTCTGGTTGTTGGTGATGGTGACGTTTGTAAGGTTGATCGTCGATGAGCCGCCGACCAGGATTCCGCCAGCGGTACCGACATTTCCATGCAGCGTGCACTGGTCCATTGTAAGCGTGAAGTTGGTGCCGCCGCGATAGATTCCGCCATCGCAGAAGATCACTGTCATTCCACTTGCGGTCAGTGCCGGGCCATCCATGTATATGGCAGCGGCCGTGTTGGTCGTGCGGCTGGTCAGGGTAGAGCATGCCCGGATATGGGCCCTGGAGATCGTCAGCGCCGCATCCACGGTTCTGTGGACCGCGCCGCCGTTGGCGCTGCCGCTCTGGGTTGCAAGGGCCGAGTTGTTGCCGCCGAGGCACCGGCAGCCATCAATGATGAGGTCCTCGAACGTGGGAGCGTTCACGCCGATCAGCGACAAGCCGCCGCCATACCCAGCGCCGCCCTGGAAAGCCCCGTTGTCGGTAGATCCGCCAACCGCGTCGCAGTCTTCCAGCGTGACGCGCCGCTGGACCGCTCCCGATTGAGCGACGAGGGCCAACGCCCCGCCCCGGCCGATGCCGCCGTTGGCGCCGCCGGAGCCGGAACCGCCCGTTGCCGTACAATCTTCGATCGACAGCCCTGTGATCTCAACGTCGCGAAGCCACGCCCCGCCGCCGACGCTCTGGCCTCCGGTCGCGCCGAACCCGCCGCCGCCCACGGCATGGCAGGCAATCACCCAAACGTCCGTCACCGAGCCGATTCCGTCGGCACGGCCGTAAACGCCTCCGCCACTGGCTTGTC
The DNA here is from genome assembly GCA_964571035.1 of uncultured Planctomycetaceae bacterium. Lineage (GTDB taxonomy): Bacteria > Planctomycetota > UBA8742 > UBA2392 > UBA2392 > JADJRK01. Next base: position 3,877 of record CAZNBU010000054.1, read on the forward strand.
CCCCCGCTCCGCCGGTTGAATCCCCTCCGCGGGCAATGCAGTTTTCGAAGACGACTTGAGACAGGGTGATGTTGCTTGCCCCCCCGCCGTAGATGCCGCCGCCTCGAGCTTCGCCGCCCGTGCCACTTGTGACGGAACCGGCGTTTGCCTGGCAGTCCCGTACCAGCACGCCTTCCACAATTAGCGGAGCTTCCGTGTTTATCGCGCCGCCGAATGCGTCGTTGCCGGCCGTCGGCACCGCCCGCCCGCCCTGCAACGTTACGCCGCGAATGGTGAAGGTCCCGGATGCGATGTTGAACACCCGGAAATCCGGGGCCGCCGCGTTGCGCTCGATCGTGAGCAGATGGCGCGCCGGCCCGTTGATCGTGAGTGTCTCCGTGATGTCGGGCAGTGGCGACTGCAATGAGATCGTCGCGGGCATCTGGTGAATCAACGCCGGCGCGAAGTCGATCTCGTCGGCGCCACCCGCGAGGTTCGCATCCTCGATCGCCTGCCTGAGCGATCCCGGCCCCGAGTCGTTGAAGTTGGTCACCGTGTAGGTCGCCGCCCCCAGGGCGCACGACAGGCACGTACTCGTCACAATCGCTGTCAAAAGTCGATGCATGGTTTGGTCCCTCCGTACCAGATTTGTCAGGTCCCCATGGCCGGCGGGTGTACGGCCCACCGGCCCGGGGAGGTATCCGCCCATCGCGCGCTTGACTGGGCGGCCAAACGAACCATAACCGTTCTGCACGTACCGTGATGTTGTGCTCAGAACGTTTTCGTGCAGAAATGCACCGAGGGGTGCGACCTTGCAGGAAAGCAACAACCTCGAGGAGCAACTAAGGCTTCGGCTTGCCGAAGTCGCGCGCCGTTACCCGCAGGCCGAGATCGCCCGCCGCACCGGCACCACGCCCAGCAACGTCAGCCGCTACCTGCGCGGGATCCGCGTGCCGGCGGCGTTCACAGCCGCGTTGTGCTCCGAATTTGGCGTGAACCCCGCCTGGCTGATCCTGGGTCGCGGCGCGGCATGGGCGGCAGACGTTGAGCCCGGGCAAGCCGAGATGAGCGACGGGCTGATCGACCTGGTAAGCGCCATGACGCGGATCGGCAGCCTGCGGCTGGGCGCCATTGCCGAGAAGGCAGAGGCGAAGAGCTTGGGCGCGCTGAACGACGCGATCAACGCCTTTGAGCGCCAGCGTGAGCAGCTCGCCGGCGAGTCGCGCGCCGTCTACGCGCGCCTGTTGGATGACTGGCAGGCCGCCATCGCCGGCAGCGAGGTGGATCGCGCCCGGCACCTGCGCGAAGCCGCCGAGCAGATCGCCCGCGTGTGCCCCGACCACGACCTGGAGTTGCGCCGCCTTGAAGTGGCCGCCGAGCACCTGTTTCTGATCGGCCGCTACGCCGACGGGTTGCTCGCGCGCAAGCGGTTCTTTCTGTCGGCGTTTGCTTCAACCGGCGAAGTCAACCAGCACACGCTGGGCGCGGTCGTGGCGTTGGTGGTCGCGCTGGATGGCACCGGCCGCTTCGCCGAGGCTCTGCGCTTTGTCGAAGCCGCGCTCGCGCTGGCGCCGCCGGGCGCGGAAGCCTGGCCGGGGTACCGCGTGGCGCGGGCGTTGCAGGGGTGGCTCACCGCAGAAACGGGCGACCCCGCGGCGGGGCTGGCTGTGCTCAGCAAGGAGTTGTCGGCAAACCCACCCGAGGGGCTGGCGGACAACATCCGCATGTCCATGAACTGGATTCTGTACATGACCGGCGCGTCGGACCTGTCGGCTTGCGTTGCGTTCGCGGGCGGGCGAGTGAAGGTTCTGCGGGCACTGTTGCTGCTGACGACCTGGTGCCTGGATGCGGCGCCCGTTCGTGCGGTGTTGAAGCAGTTTCGAACGTTGCAAGGCAGCGGCACCTACGACGAGGCGCACGTCGCGCAGATCCACCTCGCGGCGCTGGAGGGCAAGAAGGCGGAGGCGCTGCGTGAGCTCAAGAATGCCGAAGCCGCAACCGCGCAGGCAGTGCTGCGCGAGCCGCCGCTTGCGTTCAGCATGCTGGTGCTGCGAACGCAGGTGCACCTGCTGCTCGGCCGGAAGTCGGAAGCGGGCGACGCGTTCGCCAAGGCGGTAAAGGCGCTGAACGCCCTGCCTGAAGGAGTGCTGCCCGAAATGAACTGGCAGCGCATCCACTGGCGAAACGCGGTCAAGCTCGCGGACAAGGGCACCGCCAAAGGCAGGGCACAACTGCAAGGCGCAGCCGACTTCGCAAAATGGGCCCAATCCCGCGGCCTGGTCTGCCACGAGGCGTGAGCAGCAGGCTACGCTTCCCGCCGTCGCAGCGCGGCTGCTGAAAGGACAAGCAGCGCGGCCAATGCGCCACCCCACGAGCCGGGCGCCGACATGCCGGCGACGCACCCGGTGGTTCCTTCGTCACCGTCCGAGTCGCCCGATGCCGGTGTCTTTGCAAGAGGGTCTATGATGCGCAGCAGGAAGACCTTTGCACGCTCGCTTGAAGCTGGGGACGCTGCTTCGATCGCGAAGGTCTGTTCCTCAATCTGGGTTGGCGTTCCGCTGATTTCTCCGGTCGACGAATTGAGCGACAGCCCGTCCGGCAGCGTTCCGAAGATCAGCGACCAGGTGAACGGTCCCGTCGGTTCGCTGACCGTCAGTTGAACGCTGTAAGGCTCACCCGGGTGGCCGTTCGGGAGCGTGCTGTCGGGTTGAATCGTGTGCCCCAACGGGGAGTAGACGTGGATCGCGATTTCAATAACCACGGGCTGCCCACCCGCCATAATCGTGACCGTAAATCGGTGAACGCCTACATCCCTACTGACAAGTGGTCCAGACGGCCTTGCAAGGAGAACGCCCCCGTTGAACTCGAACCAAAAGCCCTGGCCACCGATTGGATTCGAGACACCTGCAACAACGGTCGTCAGTGCCAAGGCCTGACCAGTGTTTGCGTCACTTACGAAGCAGATCGGCTGTCCCGAAAAGTTTCCCGTAACGGTCAGCCACGCATACGGATTGGAGGCGGTGCCGTCGCCTGCATTTGCATTGAGCCGGACGTGTGTGGGCGGTACGTCGTTCACACGAACCGTGACCGAGGCGGTCACGGGCACGCCGCTGCCGGCGTCAACAAACTCGACGGCCCACTTGTAGTCTTTTGGGTCGTCTCCGCCATCCACCCCGCCCGTCCACTCCAGCAGCACCGGGTGTCCTGCCGCCGGCAGAGATGGCGCGGCAATCTGCAATGGTGACGCTCCTGCAAGGGTAATGGCGACAACTGTGATGGGATCGTTCTCGGTATCGGTTAGCTCAATAACCGCGTTCGACAGCACGGCGCCAGGATCAAGCGCCAACTCGAATTCACCAGGTTGTGTCTCGATGAAACTGGAGCCCGCTGGGGCACTTGCCGTTGCAGCTCCAAGCGCGCCTGCCCACGCCGCAATCACCGCGAACCAAAGCGCGATCGTCCTGGCCATAGGGTGCTCTGGCACAGCGTGCGAAGGAATCGGGACACCCGAAATCATAGATTGCGGGCATAGGTAAAGCTACGACTTCGGCGCCGTCCGTCTCAGAATGGGACTGCGAACCGGATTACCGGGGCGCTCGTCTGCGCCGCAGGATTGCTGCTGCGCCGGCCGCGCCCGCCAGCAGCACGGGCAGGCCGCCGCGTGTGCCCGCGGAGCAATCCGCGCCGAAGGGGTCGTCGTCTTCATCGCGTTCAAGCTCGATCACAAGCTGGCGCACCGTTGAGGTATCGTCGCCGCCGTTGGCTGTGCCGCCGTCGTCGAGCAGCGTTACCTCGAACACGAACGTCCCGTGTTCGTCTTTCTCAGGACGGAAGCGGAGATTTCCGGTTTCCGGGTCAATGTTCGGGCCGGATTCAAAAGCGCCGCGCGGCCCCGAGACCACGAAGCGCAACTCCTGCCCGGCTTCCCACTGCGCGCCGGCGCTGATGGCGGTGGCCCAGCCCTGCACGGTGTGGTTGCCGCCGTCGCCCTTGACCTTTACGCTGTTGCCCGCGGTGAACGACGGGCGCTGGTTGACGATGAACTCGACCGCGCCGATGTCGGGCGTGCCGCCGAAAAGGCGGTTGGCGCGCCGCTGGTCGTCGAAGGGCGCGTTCGCGCCGCCACGGTCGATGGCGAAGCTGCCCCATTGCGGCACGTGGATGCCGGTGAACCCGAACGTTTGCAGTGAATCCAGCAGCGGCGGGATCGGGTTGAGCTGCGTGCCGACCAGCAGACTGACGGTGAGGCCGGTGCTGCCGGTGTCGTCGCCGATCAGGTTGTTGTCGAGGTCAGTGGCTGCGCCGTCAACGTCCGGGCTCGCGCCGCTGTTGCCGGCGATGATCGCCCCTTGCACCTCCAGTGTGCCGCCGGCAACACTGACGCCGCCGCAGCTTGCGCCCTGGTTCAGCGTCACGGTGCAGTAGCGCAGGGTGACCGTGCCGCCGTCCACGATCACGCCGCCGACCTGCTCGCCATTGTTGGTGCTGATGGTGCAGTTTTCGGCGAGGGTGTTGGCAAGTGCAATCAACCCGGTCGCGGTGTTGCTGTTGATCGAGCTGCGCCGCAGCGTGGAAACTCCGGACAGGAAAACCGCGCCGCCATCGGCGGGGTTGGTGGCTGCGAGGGTGGCGCAGCCTGAAACGCCGCTGTCGCGCAAGAGGGCGCTTGCGGCAGACAATCCTCCGCCGACCGGCGTGCCGGTGTTGGCGGGCGTGCCGGTGTTGGCCCCGCCGCGCGCGGTGCACCCGGCAATGCCGCACCCGAGCATGGTCAGGTCCGCGCCGGACATGCAGATCCCGCCGCCTTCGGCTGCGCCGCCGAACCCGGCAAGGTCGTCAGTGTTGCCGCCGGTTGCCTGGCAATCGCTCATGAATACACCGTCCAGTACCAGCGTGCCGCTGCTGAAGATCGCGCCGCCGCGCGCAGCCCCGCCGTTGCCGGTCACAGCCGCGCCACCCTGCACCGTGCAATCGTAGAGGATGCAGGCGGTGACGCTCAGCGACCCCGCGTTGTGGATGCACCCGCCCTCGGCGTCCGCGCCCGCTGCGCCGACGACACTGCCATTGCCAAGCCATAGGTGGGAGATGGTTACGCTGCCTGTAGTGATGGTGAACAAGCGAAACGCCGGCTGTGAGGTGTTGCGCTCAATCACCAGATCGTCGGATGCGGGGCCGGTGATGGTGAGGTCTTCGGTGATGTCCGGCAGCGCGGTCTGCAGCCGGATCGTGCCGGGGAGATTGATGGTTGTGGCGAAGACGATGTCGTCGGGGCCGACGTCGGTGTTCGCCTGCGTGATCGCTTCGCGCAGCGAGCCTGTGCCTGCGTCGCTGAGGTTGGTTACGGTGATGGTGGCCGCGGCGACGACGGGGCAGCAGATCAGAGCGGCAAGCAGGGCGACAAGTCTCATGCGGGTACTCCAAAGAACGTCAGACCAGAGTTTCCTGCGGGGCTTGGCTCGGTCAAGCCCGTCGACTGCAAACGCGCGGACAGGATTGTCCGCGCCACTACCTGATGGCGGCGCTTACTCCTGTTCGTCGTCGGGCATGGCGTGTTGAAACAGTTCCACGCTTTCGCAGCGCCCGGTAGCTGTGTTGATCTCGAAGATTGCGCCGGTCATCCGCAGGTCGCGCTTGGCTACGCGCATGTAGACCTTTTCGGTGGCGGTGAAGCGTTGCAGCACGGCTTCCTTCTCGCGCCCGATCACGCCGTCGTGCGGGCCGGTCATGCCGAGGTCGGTCACGTACCCGGTGCCGCCGGGCAGCACGCGCGCGTCGGCGGTCTGTACGTGGGTGTGGGTGCCGAACACGGCGCTGGCTTTGCCGTCCAGCAGCCAACCCATGCCGATCTTTTCGCTGGTGGCTTCACCGTGGATGTCCACGAGCACGACCGGCGTTTTGTCACGCAGTTGTTCGACGGCGGCCTGCGCGGCGTTGAAGGCGTTGGTGGTGGGGGCTTTCTCTTTCATGAAGACGTGGCCGACCACGTTCACCACGCCGATCTTTGCGCTGTTGCGCTCGTAGACGAACGCGCCGTGGCCCGGCAGGTCGTAGTTGGCTGGGCGCAGCAGGCGCGATTCTTTCGCGAGGTAGGCGTTGACTTCGGGGTAGTCGAGGATGTGGTCGCCGCTGGTCATGCAGTCCACGCCGCAATCCAGCAGCTCGGCGACTTCCTTCTCGCGCACGCCGGCGCCGTTGGTGGCGTTTTCCACGTTGACGATGACGAAGTCGATGCGGTGCTGTGTGCGGACTTGCGGAAGGCGCTCGCGGATCACCCGGCGGCCGGGCCGGCCAACCAGGTCTCCTAGGCACAGTACGCGGATGGTTCGATCAGACACGCGGGACCCTTGCGACTCATTCGAAGGTTAGCATGCGGTGTTGAGCCGGATAGCCAAGGCAAGTCACCACGCGACGATGGCACGAGCGCCACGACGCAACGGATCACTCGTGGCGTCGTGGCGCTCGTGCCATCGTCGCGTGCAGGTAGTTGAGTGTGAAACTCAGAACCTGAAACCGATTCCGACCTCCGGCCCAATGCTGGTCCAGAGGAACTCGTCGGCGCGGAACCCGCCGTACAGCTTGGCGTAGAAGTACCGGCCCTTGGCGCGGACGACCAGGCTGAACCAGTCCGCGATCGCGTAGTCGAAGGTAATCACGCCGGTCAGGCTGATGATGCTCTGCTTCATCGGCTCGTCGTCGCGCTTCTGGAAGGTGGGCACACCGACTTCATAGGTGCCGCGCGCGTCGAGCCCCAGCCGCACCGCGCCGAACTCGATTTCGAGGCCCAGCCCCGCGTTCCACCACGGCAGCAGTTCACGGAAGTGCTCCTCGTCGCGGTCTTCGCGCACGGGAAAACTGTCGCTGCCGGTCTGTGTTTTGATGTAGGCCCACTCCAGGCCGACGGTCAGGTAGAACGTCCAGTTCTTGGCCAGCCCCAACCGGAACAGGTCGCGCCGGTAGTGCAGCCGCATTTCGTGCCAGTCGGCCCCGTAGTCGAGATCAACGCCCTCCGGGTACGACACGCCGTTGAAGCGGCGCTCTTCGTCGATCTCATCGTTGAACCCGCGCAGCACGTAGAACCCGTACCCGGCTTCGATGCTGTCGTGCCACGAAAAGCGCAGGCGCATTTCGGTGTCGAGGAACACGCCGATGGGCAACCCGTCTGCGTCGTCGGTAAAGCTCAGGCGGTCGCCTTCCAGGCCGTTGGCGCGAACCTCGTGGCGCTGGTCGAACCACGGCACGTGGGCGAAGATGTCCCATTGAAAGCTGATGCCGTGCGGCTTCGAGTACTTGGCTTCTGTGCGGGCTTCAACGTACTCTGAGCTCATGCCCTGGGCGGAAACGCCGGCCATGAGCAGCAGCAACAACCCGAAAGCAACGACCCGCAACACCATGCACCCCTCACGAACAGCCGATCAAAGGTCCGGCAATGTAACGAGTTAGGTTGCCGCCGCGACGGAAAAGTTTGTGTGGATATGTGGTGCGATGAGACTTAGCGCTCGAAGTACTTTCTTGCCGCTTCCCGGAATCGGCGTGGCAGGTGCGCCTGGTCTTCGCGCGTGTTGACGCCCTTTGAGTTGCCTTCGCGCCCGGTGGCGTCGCGGTTGGCGGTTTCGTCGCCCGCCTTGGTCGGGTCGAGCTCGGCCTCTTTTCCTTCGGGGTCGCGCTTGCCGCGTCCGGTGTCGGCAGTGTCCACGCCGGTTTCAACGCCGCCTTCCACCTCGCGCGTGGGGTCGCCCTTTTCGTTGCCGCCGGCTTCTCCCTTGCCCGCGCCGCCGCCGCCGGAGCTTGCCTGCCCGCCTTCACTTTGCGCATCGCGCCAGGACTTTTTCATCTCCTCGGTGGCTTCGCGCTTGGCCCAATCGGGCACGCTGCCTTCGCCCGGTTGATTGCCTTCGGCCTGCGCGCGCTGCATGGCTTCGCGGGCGGCGCCTTCGAGGCCCTCGAACTCGCGCCCCTTTTGCAGCATCTCGCGCAGGGTCTTGGCGTCCAACTCTAGCCGCTGCGACAGTTCGCGCGCGGCTTCTGCCAGTTGCTGTGCCTGCTCGGGTGAGAGCTTGCCAAGGTCCATCTGCTTCAGCAGGTCTTCGGCGGCGCGGGGATCGATGTCTCGCAGCGGGCTGGCGGCCTGCGCGAACTCCTCCATCGCTTTGCGCAGCGCGGCTTCATCCATGCCGCGGATCGCTTCGAGCGCTTTCTCAATTGCCTCGGGGTCCATTCCCTGCTCGGTCATGGAGCGTTGAGCCTGCGCCTCCTTGCGCGCGCGCTCTTCGAGGCTGTGTTTGTCCAGCATGCCGGCCAGCTTTTCCGCGGCGCGGCGCAGAGCGGGATCAAGCGGGGCTTGCGCAGCCGCTTTCTCGACCGCCTTGCGAAGTTCTTCCGCCGCGGCGGGGTCGATCTTGCCGCCTTCGTTTTTGAGCTGGTTCGCGATCTTGTCCAGCGCTTCTCGCGTCTTCTGCGAGTCGATGCCTTCCAGCGCCTCAGCCAGTTCTTTCGTCAGCGGGTTCTCGCTCAGCGCTTCGCGCGCATCGGCGCGGCCCTCCTGTGCCTCCTGCTGGCTTCGGGCGCGGTCGGCCAGGCTGTTGGCTTCGCGCAGGGCGCGTTCCTTGTCGATCGGGCCGGCTTGTGTGTTGCGGGCTAGCTGCTCGATGTCGTCGGCTAGGCGTTCCTGCTGTTTGGCGCCGATCTCCTTGGCCTTCTCAGCGGCGCGGCCGGCGTCCTCCGCGACCTCGGCTGCGGTTTCGGGTTTGACGTCGGTTTTGGCGGCGCGCTCGCGCTCAAGCTCTTCGGCTTTGTCTTCCTGCAACTCGGCGTGGACGATGCGCGACAGCGGCACGAGCGCCACCAGCACCAGCATCATCACCAGCATTCGGCGCAGCAGGCGCGGTTCCGGCATGCGGCGTGACTGCAACGCCTTGATGCCGCGCGTCGCGACGGCGCTGGCGAAAGCGCTGTTGGGATCGGCTTGCTCAAGCTCCCACGCGGCGACGACACTGCCGCCCGCGCCGCACCATTGGTCAGCGGCGAGTACGGTCGTGCGCTCGTCGGGGCGCGACATCCAGGCCAGCACCTTCCAGGCGGCTGGCAGGGCGACCGGCAGCGAAAGGGTGATCCAGAAGGCGTACTCACCCCAGTACCCGCGCAG